>DASRHX010000677.1:0-48625 GCA_035650295.1 Bryobacteraceae bacterium
CGCGAAGCGGCTCGCGTGATGCGCAGCCAGATCGCCCAGCACGGCACCCCGAAGAAGAAGGCCGACGCGCCCACCCTGGCCGATGCGATCCCGATGTACGAGAAGGCGCGCCGCAACAAGGACCGACAGGCGAGCCGTCGCGGTGCGCCGTTGCCGGAGGACTGGGAGTATCACTGCGGGCGATTTAAGACCGTGTTCGCCGATCTCTTGGGCTTCAAGGTCAACACCCTCACCCGCCGCGATTTCGTTAACGCGATGGGCAAGGATGGCAAGTACCCGCTGGAGTGGGTACGCAACGAGCGCGCCAAGTGGGAGGCGCGTTCCGCCGACAAGCGCGCCGAGCAACCCAAGGAGTGGGATGACCGCGTATTGCGCCCGATGATGGTGTGTATGCGCCCGATGCTCGAATGGTTCTGCAAGGCCGGACAACGCTGGCTTGATCGCGAAGAAGTCGCCGACCTGACGCCCGAGGATTACGACGATGACACCCGTTACTTGCTCCCCGGTGAAGTACAGGCGGCGCTGCGCGAGGCGGACAAACTGCCGCGCGATCTGGGGCTGTTCATTCGCTTCTTGCTCGCCACCTGTACGCGCTCCGAGCAGGCGTTGTGCATGGAGTGGCAGGAGTGCGATTGGGGCAATCCGTTCACCGTGCTCGATGAGGAAGGCAAGGAACACGAGGCGCTCATCTGGATCGTCCCGCGTGACAAGAAAGAAGGGCGCATGAAGGGGCGCGGCAAGGGCGGCAAGGCGAACAAGCTACCGAACCGCGTGCTACTCACCGGCGATGCGCTCACCGTGCTCAAGCGCTTGCGCGCCATCTGGGAGCGCGAGCAGGCGGACCCGAAGAACGCCGGCTATAACGGGGTGTTCTCCAAGTGGATGAAGGTGCAGTGGCGCACCGCGCGCAGCAAGTACGGCCGACGTATGGAGGATGAAGCAGGGATGCAGCCCTGGGACCGCATGACGCTGCGGCACACGCACGCCACGTACCTGCGCTACCTGAGCAACGATCAGTCCATCGTCACCCTGTCGATGACGCACACGCCGAGCACCCAAGGGGCAGCGCCGGTCACCGGCAAGTACACCGGCGTCATTGCCCGCCGCCAGTTGTCCCCGAACGATCCCCTGGCGCGTCTTGCTCCGTGGCACCTGCGCCTGCACAAGCTGTTCCGTGACATGGAGCGGGGCAACGTGCTGCACTCGCAGGACTTGAGCGCACTCATGGCGGATCTGGAGCGCTCGCAGGAGGCGAACGATGTGATGGCGGCGTACGGCATTGAGCGCAAGTGGCTCAAGGTGGAGGGTACCAAGTTGACCGTGGTCGCCTAGCCGTCAAGTACGCCCTTGGTCCGATTGAGGCCGCCGAAAGGCGGCCTTTTTCGTGCTGTCGCGGGAGTCCGACAAATCACGACAGGCGTCGGTAGCAATCCGTCATTGCCATCCGCGTCAACCGGTGGTTGACTGCGTGCCGCCTGATGTCAACATGAACCTGCGAGGCTCGTATGGTCGCCCAGAAGAAGGAGACGTTTAACAGCCGCGAGCTGTGTGATCGGTACGGTTGCACGCTGCGCACGATCCACGCGATGGAGCGCAAGAAGGCCTTCCCGGAGGGTGACAAGTACTCCAAGTCAATCGTGTGGTCCAAGCCCAAGGTGCTCGCCTGGGAGAAGCTGCACATGCCTCACCTGCACCCCGATACCGTCGTCGACGAAGATCCCGAGCAGGCCGCCGAGTGGGAGAAGCGCGCGCGCCAGCGGGCGCTCGATCGCGAGGAAGAGGAAGGGGAGGAGAGGCCGCCACCGCGTCCGAAGAAGGGTAAACGGGCTCGACGCAAAAAGTAGCCACCAACAAAAAGGGCGCTCCGTGGAGCGCCCCTTTTGTCCGCCTCTCATTCGTTGTTGAGAGGAATCCCGAGAAGCGCGGCCAGTTTCTTTTCAAACTTCTTATCCAGCTTCCACAAGCTGGAGAACTGTTCCATCGCATCTTCGGCGGGGAGCGTCATCTTGACTACGAGTACCTTCAAATCCTTGTGTTGGTGGTCGCGCAGTTCCAGCAAGTTGCGAGCAACCTCCTTGTCAGGAAGAAGCTCTTGCGGCTTGCACCCCAGAGCGTGCGCCAAACGATTGAGAGTCTTTGGCGTCGGCAAGCTCCTTAATGTCGTGTAAGTGCTAATCGCATCTTTAGACAGCTTCGCCGCCCGGGCTAATTCTGCCCCCGTGATCTTCTTCTCTCGCATCTTCGCAAGCAGGCGTTCCCTAAACGCCCGCTTGTCTCCCTCTTCCGTGGAAGGATCTTCTACTTTTGTGCTCACCTCTACAGCTCCTAGATATCTAAGTACCGATTTAGAATTTCAAACTAATAACTAATCAACAGTTAGCAGACTAGTGGTGTCTACAAGAGTAGTAATTTGACGCCACTTGTCGACATTACTCAACTATTAGTTGTCAGAAGTATGACGCCACTTGTCGACATTGGTGAAGTTTTCTTCATGTGTTGACAGTGGGGCAACGCAGCGGCGAATTTCCACTGTAATTCAATGAGATAAACGGGCTGTTATTGACCGCCGACAGGGGTCGGTCGCAGCGTGTAGGCATCTGTCAGGCACCAAAAAGGGCGCCCCAATGTCCTACATCGTCCAGTTTGATTACGAAGCCCTGCAAAAAGACTTGGGGTTCCTTCCCGGCGATCTACCTCCACTCCTTCAAGGACTGTTCGGAGAAAAGATTACCAAGGCAGGCGTCTATGCCTGGTTTGCGCGCGAGCGCATGACCGTCGAGCGGTTGGTCCAGCTTCTGGCCATCGTGCGAATTGAGACGGATCGTAAGCTCAATGTCTGGAAGTATATCCGCGTAACGCGCGCCCCAACTACTAAGAGGGCCGCCTAATGCGGATCGAAATCTGCAACGATTCTCATTGGCACGACTTACGTAGAAACCGCATTGGCGCGAGTGAAGTCGGGGCGCTCTTCGGCTGCGGCTATCAGACTAAGTTTGAACTGTGGCACGAAAAGAAGGGAGACCTAGAGCACGCAGACTATTCCGACAACGAGCGGGTGGTCTTAGGTCGGTGTTTAGAAGAGGGAATAGCGAAAGCGGCCAGCGAGCTGTACGGCTACAACCTCACCAAAGCTACCCACTACTACGATGACGATGACTGCCCGCGCCTGGGCGCGACGCCCGACTATTTTCTAGTCAGGGGCGGCGGGGAGTGGCCGGCGGAAGTCAAAAATGCCTCGTGGGGGGCGTTCAAAGACAACTGGATTATTCACGAGGATGGTTTCACTGAACCGCCGCTGCGGTTCCAGTTGCAGGTACAGACGCAGCTCGCTTGCACCCGCGCCAATGTCGGGCTGCTGATCGCGCTCATCAGCGGGGATCGCATCGTGCGCTGTGAGATACCACGGCACCACGAAGCCATTGTTGAGATACGCCGCCGCGTCACGGAATTCTGGCGAACCATCGAGGCGAATGAGGAGCCGCCGGCCGAAATGCCGGCCGACATGGATGCGGCAAAACGCGTCTGGCGCGCGGGCGATGGCAACGTAGACCTAACCGGCGATCCCGATGTCGAAGGCTGGCTGCATCAGATCCGCGAGCTGCGTGAACTGAAGAAGCGCACCGAGGCCGACGCCGACGTTATCGAGGGCCGAATCCTCAGCTACTGCGTGACGAACCATTACGCCGCCATCACGGCCAATGGCGGGCGCGTCTCCTGCAAGCAGCGTGAGGCCAAGCCCGCGCACACGCGCCTGTTCAAAGAGCAGCCGGCAAAGATCGAACTGCGGATCACGACGCGATGAAACGCCCGATCAGCGAAGGGCGGTTGCGCTATGAGGCGATGCGCTGCGAGACCGCCAAGTGCAAACGCTGCCGCTGCCGCTGTGGTGGCGCGTTGCATGGCACGGCGCATAGCGCGGAGTGGATAGCCGAGGAAATCTTGCGAGACCGCATAGCGTTTCAGCGCCAGCCAGACCAGATCGATTGGGTTGGGTATGAAGGCTTCGACCAATACCTCTGAACCCATTCAGCACGACTTGTTTGCCGCGCCGGTGTTGGACCCGAAGAAGGCGTGCGATGCGCGCGACGAAGGAATGCGCCGCGTCGAAAACCATGCCGACAGCGACGAGCAGGCATGGACTGATCGCGCCTACGCGTTCCTGTTGGGCTTCGCACAAAGCGGCGCGGAATTCATGGTGGAAGATGTGCGCCAAGCGGCGGCCGGTGTGTTGCCGTCGCCGCCGGATCGTCGCGCCTGGGGACCAGTCGCACTACGCGCAGCGCGCAGCGGACAAATCTCTGTCGTGCGGTACGAGAAACAGAAGGACGTAAAGAGCCACCGCAGTCCGAAACCCGTTTGGCAGTTAGCGAGGCCAAAGTGAGGCGGCGTCGTTGCAAGAACCCCGGATTGAGGTGGCTTCCCAAGGCCGCGCTCAGGTGGGTGGATGGCAGCGGCGCCGTCGATTTACTGCCGCGCCAGCGCGCGCTGTATCTGAACCTCGACCTTGGGCCGGAGAGCGCGATTCACGCGTACCGCGAGCGCGCGATGCAGAAGGCCGTCATGCAGTACATCGACAACGCCTATCCGCAGATCGGCTCGCTGTGCTTCCACGTACCGCTCGAACTACTTCGCCGTGACGACCAAAGCGCCGGCATGTTCCACGCACTCGGCGCGCGCGCCGGGGTCGCAGATGTCGTGATGTTGGTGGCGCGCGGCGCATATCACGGGCTCGTAGTCGAACTCAAATCACCGACGCACCGGCCGACCGATAGCCAGTGCAAATTTCTCGAGGCCGCCCGCGCCCAAGATTACGCGGCGTGCTGGTCGGACTCCCTCAACACCGTGCTCAAGCTCATCGATGTCTATCTAACTCTGCCGCCGCGCGCTGCGCTTGCGGAACTGACACCACAACCGCTGGGGGAAGATCATGAATTCCGTTGTCGCCCAAAAGCCCGCCGCAAAACCGATTGAACTGATCCGCTCGCAGTTGTACCTGCCATCGATGCAGGAGCAGCTAAAGAGCGCGCTGCCCCCGCACGTCAGCGTTGAGAAGTTCTTGCGCGTCGCCATGACCGCGCTCCAGCAGAACCCCGGATTGTTAACGATGGACCGGCCGTCGTTGTTCGCTGCCGTCGTCACGAGCGCGCAGCTGGGGTTACTCCCGGATGCGCAGTTAGGCGAGGCGTACTTCGTACCATTCAAGGGCAAGGTCACGTTGATCCCCGGCTACCGTGGACTTTTGAAACTCGCGCGCCAGGGCGACATCGGCTTTGTCGAGGCGGAGATCATCTGCGCCAACGACGACACCACTTATGTACTCGGCGATGAGTCGCGCTTCGAGTCGATCGTGAACTGGCGGGACCGAGGGCCAATGGTGGCGGTCTACGCGGTGGCCAAGTATCGCGACGGGGGTATCTGCGCCCGCGTGGTGATGACCAAGACCCAGGTTGATGAGATTCGCGCCCGCTCGCAGGCGGCCAATGGTCCGGCATGGTCCGGCAACTACGAAGAGATGGCCAAGAAGACCGCTCTTCGCCGGTTGGCGAAGTTGCTGCCGCTGTCGACCACGGCCGGCAATGCGTTTCGCCTGTCCGAGTTGCAGGAAGAGTTGGGGCGCGGTGGACGCGTGATCGAGGGCGAGGTGGTGTCGGACGAGGAGCAGAAGGAGCCGGCCGTCGACATGGCCACGGAAGCGAAGCCCAAGCGCCGTAGGACGGCGCTGGACAACATAGGTGCTCCCGCTCAACAGGAGCCGACCGAGGGTCTACAGCCGTCTGTAGACGATCGTACGGGGGATCTATTGGTCGACCCGGTCACTGGTGAAGTGCTGGGCGATGCGCCGGGCGCGCCGTAAAGGCACCCCGCAGGCGGCCCCCCTCAAACAAGTGGCGTGTGTTGTTTGCAGGCGGCCGGGAATCGCGGCGGCGGACATCTTCCCGTACTGGTGGGGTCAGCCCATAGGACACAGGTGGTGTCACCGACCTTGCGCAGAGCGATACCGCGTCGCGCTAGTTGCCGCTCAACGTGCGCGAGCAGCTGGGGGTTGCAGACCAAAGGCCCCGGCAGGGGATGTACGTGTAGGTAGATCACAAGATGTTGCGGTGCGTCCAGACATGGCGCGCACGGTAACCAAACCACTCCAGAAAGCAAGTAGGAGCTGACCGTGAGCAACATCATCCAGTTGAAGCACGCCGCCAAAATCTACGGCTGCGAGAACATCATCGCCGAGGTCGTGACCATCACGCCGGCCGAGGCGACAGCGTGGCTGCGCTGCAATGAGCGCAACCGACCGGTGCGCAAGGGCCACGTGAATTTTCTCGCCAAGGAGATCAAGGAAGGGCATTGGCAGATCAACGGTCAGGCCATTGTCATCGCCGACAATGAACAGGTGCTCGACGGTCAGCACCGGCTACTCGCCATCATCGAGGCCGGCCAGCCGATCAAGACCCTGGTGGTCTATGGCATCACTCCCGAAGCATTCAGCACTATCGACACCGGCGCGGTGCGCAGCTCCGCCGACGCGTTGTATCTGCACTTCAACGAGTACGGGATCGGGATCGTCAAGGCCGTGGCAACGGCTGTGCCGTGGGTGAAGCAGTTGGAACGCGGTGCGCTGCGCTCCGGCGGCAGCAACAAGATCAGCAATTCCGAAGTGATTGTATATGCGCAAGACCATCCCTCGCTGTTCCAGCGCGCCGAGCGCTTGCAGTCCTACCCGAAAGATAATCGGCCGCTGTCACTCGGGGTCGGCACGGCGCTCTACGAATACTTCGCGCGCAAGGATGAAGAAAAGGCGGACAAGTTCTTTCAGGACTTGTTCACCGGCGAAAGCCTGGAGCGAACCGATGTTGAATTCGTGTTGCGCGCGGCGTTCCAGAAGGATGCGCAACGCATCACCTCCAAGCTCCCGGTCGGCGTCAAGGTCCGTATGACCATCAAGGCGTGGAACTGGCGGCGGCGCGGCATGGATGTCGCGACTTATCAGACCATCACCGTCTCCCCATCCGAGGACGCGCGGCTTTTCATCATATGAAAATGGAACATTCAGAATACGCAACGTGCTACGTCAAAGCGCTGCAATGGAATCGGCCGCAGAAGGTGCCAACCTGGACCGAAGTCGCCGCCGCATATGACGCCGGTCTTAATCACGCCATCGCCGTAACGCCGGCCAAACGCCAGCAGCTGATCCGTTACTTCCGCGCGCTGCGCATCATCAACGGCGAGCGCAATCGGGGGAAGAAATGAGCGGTTCCAAGGTGAACCCGAACACATGGAAGGGCGAGATCCGAAGCGGCGGGTACATCGCGAGAAATAAAAAGCCAGCGTCCGCTAACTCCCCGCAATGGAAGGGCAAGTACTACCTAGTCGGCTACGGCTGGATTTGGGTTTCATGTTGGGAGCGTCGCGGCGGGGACATGATGCGGCTGTCTCTTGAAGATATGACAGACGAGCACGCCCGCAAGTTTTGCCAGCCAAAAGGGACCGTAAACCACACCCCTCAGCCGCGCCAAAATGGGGCGGAATCGGGGGAACCCGGAACCGACGAGATACCCTTTTAATCAACAGTTAGTTGAATGCAATTCCAACCTAAGGTAGCTTCCGACAGTGTGCGACAGAGCCCCTACAGAGGCCTTACAGGAGAAGTCAGCATGAAGATGCTTTGTGAAGTCGAAGGATGCGGCGAAGAATTAACGGAGGGATGTGGATCAAAAGGCGGGCCGATGATGTGCGCCCAATGCCGTACCAGTTCCTACTACTGGAAAAAGCAGAGTTTGCCGGCGATGCGATATCGACGCGAAAGGCTCTCACTGTTTTCACACCGTCTCGAACACTACGATCCGCGCGTCGCGCAGATCATCAACGATGCCAATAAGTCGGTCGCCGGCACCAAGCGCCGCGCACAAGCCGCGAGTTCAATTCCCAAACCGCACTAGGAGCTGATCCATGAAAGAGGTCCCAGGCAGGATAAATACGAAGAATGCGAAACCGCCGAATCCGAAGCCTTCGCCGAAGGATTTCGTGTGGCCCAGCCAGGACCACGACGACAAGGTTGCAGAGAAGATTGCAGCGTCGCTACAAGAACTTCTGCCAGCCCGTGAATGGAAGCACACCGACTTGGCGCGCGCGCTGTACGGCTCTTTCGGCGCGAATGAATCGCCCCGCAATGTCGGCGCAACGCGTCGTTGGGTAGTCGCCGAACATCCCATTCCGAACGAGCAAACCGCCGGGTACATCGCCGAGGTTTTAGGCGTGTCGATGGCGCGCTTGCTGGAACCGGAAGGGAAGTACGATCCGACGCCTCCGATGATTCGACCGCGATCCGACAGCGTCCGATTCCCGAGCGGCGGGAAGCCGAAGAAGCCGAAGAAGACGAAGAAGGCCGCAACAACGACAAGCGGCAAAGACAGGGATAAACAGAGGGCGTACAACGCCGCGTACAGAGCAAAGAAGAAGGCCGAAAAAACGGGCAAGCGCCCGTACGTCCGCAAGGCGAAGATGAACGGTCACGCGCCGGCAGAAGGCGGCGCGGCATGGGTCTTGGCCGAGGGCGTATCGCCGCCCGATTACCACATCACCTCCTCTGAAGAGCATCCAGGCCACGTCGAGCTTAAGATGACAGCGATGTTACCGCTGGAGCGCGCGATGGCGATTCTGCATATGCTCAAGACCGGAGCAGCGACCGAGTAACGGGGAGTCTATGCGCGGTGTCACCACGGACCTTACGGGCAAGCGTTTCGGCCACCTACTCGTCGTCGGGTACGGAACGCGCCAAGGTCCGGGTTCGTGGTGGCACTGCGCGTGCGATTGTGGCGAGACGTGTGTGAAGGCGGGCAAAGACCTAACAAAGCGCACGTCGGCCGGGTGGGTTCATTCCTGCGGGTGCCGCCCCGCGCTCACCAAGTCGATTTACAAGCGACTTACGGACCAGGGCGACCCGCGCCTGAAACAGTTGCACGTGGAACAAGTGAAGCGGGGGTAAAGTAACCGCCCGTCGTCGAGGACGGCGGGCGGTTTCAGCGGACTGCCCATGACGATGAGAAGTGCCGACAGCGAGTGTACGACCTTGCGAGGTACTGTGCGCGTATCCGATAAATGCTTCTACTGCGACGAGCCAGTGACCATCTATGACAACGCCGAAAAGGTGAACTCATCGGAAGGTCCTCTCCCAGCGCATCCCGAATGCAATTTCCGCGCGATCATGGGAAGCGTGGCGCACATCGAGCGGCGCTGTCAGTGTTTTGTCCGTGGCTCAACGGAAACCGATCCCGAGGGCATGACCTGTCGCGAAGCAGCACGCGCGGCGGTGCAGGCGTGGGAGAAAAAGAGGGCCAAGTGACTTTGGCCCTCCGTGGATGAGACGTGGCTGTCTACTTGAGAGGCAGCAGCGGCAGCAGCGCCGCGATAGCCAGCACGATGACAGCGACCCACAGCGGCGCTTTGCCCATCGCGGACAAGATCGCGACGATGAGAGCTGCGAGCACCAAGATCAGTGAAATGGTAAGCATGGGTTCTCCTACGTGATGACGACCGAAACGATTTCATTGAGCACGTTCGGCGTCTTGGTTCCGACCCGCACCGCGTTGCTTGTGGTTGACGCTTGCAGGAAAGGAATTGCGTTCATGGCCGCTGCAACCAACGCGGCGGCCACTCCTGCGCTGGAACCAATCGGCACTATTGTCGTCACTCCGCGCGCGCTCCCCTCGCCGTTGATCTTGTAGTTCACAACGACGGTGCGCGCTGCATCGGCAGCGCCAGCGAAGACGACGGCCGGGAAGGCAACCGTGCCAGACAGGGGCGGAATAACGGCCGGCGCCGGCGGCGCTGGCGCGCCGATGCGCGTGATCGCCGCAATATCGGCCGCGCCGCCGTCTGCATCCGCGCCCTTCGTGATCGGTGAGCTGGTGGGCGCAGCCATGCCAGACCCAGGTTGAAACTCGCCGCCGAGTGATGGGCAGAGGTACGCGGCGTCGCTGCCACCATACGCGGGGTCGACGGGGACGGCAGCGGCCGAGGCGTAGCCGCCCGGCGATGAGCGCGTGTAGGCCGTGTCGCCCGTGCGAAAGGGTGGAGTAGTTTGGTCGATCATGGGGACTCCTTCAGATAACCGAGATGTTGAAATGGGTGAGAAGGCCGCCGAGCCCGACCACGTTGACCGTGCCGCCGGTGCCGCCCGCGTCGAGTCCGAACACCGCATCGACGGCTGCGCGTGCCTTGGCTGCGATCTGCGAGCCGGTGTCGCCGCTCAACACGTGGATGTCCAGCGTCTGTAACGGGTTGTCGTTGATGCTGTACGTGAGACGAATGACGGTGTTGCGCTGCGCGGGGCCGCTGAAAGTTGCGCTGCCCTGGTTGCCGACGAGCACGTTGCCCGTGACCGTAATGCCGGATGGCTCCGGCTCTTCCATTGCCGGCGGCGGGTTTGGGTTGTTCTGATCGAGGCCTTGCGGCGGCGTCTTGCGCCACGGGTACAGATTCAGAACACTCGTGTTGTTGGCCGCGCGTCCTGGCCAAACAATCGGCGCGGTCGGCACCACTGGCGGCGTGACCGTGACGACGGCGGCGGCGTCGAGCAGTGCTTCGCCACCGTCCGCCGGAGCGCCTAACAAGAGTGAGAGCGCCGGGCCAAACTCGCCGCCGAGTGATGGTTTCAGGTACGCCTTCGTATCCGTGAAGGACGGATCGACTGCGGTAGTATCCACCGGCAGCCCGCCGGGGGCAGCGCTCGTGTATGCGAGGTCCGTTTCGGATGTTAGTTCGATGTCTCTCATGACTGTCTACTCCGGTATCTCTTCGTTCAGTAATGGGTCTGTGGTTGCGGCATTGGTCGCCTTCGCCGACTCCGCCTCAGCCATCGCGTCTATGTTGCCGGCCGCCGCCTTGGCCTTCGTTTCTGGCGACACGTAGTCCTGCCCGCTCATCAGCTCCGCGCCGGTCTCGCTAACCCATTTAGTGACTCGCCCACCTGTCAGAAAGGGCAAGCCATAGCCAATGGCGGCATCGAGGAGTGGGTTGGCGCCGGCTATCGAAAGCGCCTTCGAGGTGCCCCAAATCCACGCCGCTCGCCACGTCAGCTCAGTCAGTTTGTATTCCGAGTTCGCATTCATGGGGGTGTCGTTGAGGCCGGCGCGCGCGGCGTCCTGAATGAGCTTCAGCGGCAAGGCGATCGTGGGGCCGGCCATGAGCTGGGTCAGATCACGCTCGTACTTGAGTCCAAACATCGCGTTCACCAGCGGATCAGCCGAGCCGAACATGCCGCTGCGTGACATTGACTGCCAAAACCAGTTGGGCAGTCCAAACTGCCTTTCTGCGAGCTTTTCTTTCTGCTCCTCCCAATCGTCGCCGCCGTAGAGCCATGCGCGCACCATGTACGCGGCCATCTGGGAGCCCATCAGCAGCGCAAAATTGGCGGCAGCGGAAGCGGCTGTTGCGACACCGATGGCCTTGTCTTCCTTCCACGCGTTGGAGATGCGTTTGCCGGTCGCAATGAGAATGTGACGCTGATAGGCAAACTGGAATGACAGGATGCCGTACATGTACGAATACTCTGGCTGCGAGGCCATGCGCGGCTTGTCGATGGCTCTCGGGTCCATGATTGCGCCATCCGTGAAGCGGTTAATCGCCGTGCGGATTTCATCCAGGTGCCGCAACTTGTCCAGTTGCTGCACGGTCGTGATGTCGCCCAGCGATTGCAGTTCGCGCAGTAGTTCGAGGTTTGCCGAATCGAGGCCGAGTTCGGCGAGCGCCTGACGGGCAAGCACGGCCCTTGGCCCCGTGCCCAGGGCGCGGTTGGCGATCTTCGGCGCGTAACGCTGCATGAAAATCTGCGACGTAGCGCGCCGCATACTCATCGCGTGCGGGTGGATGCCGCTGATATGAAAGAAGCGCTGCGCCTTCACGCGATCCGAGGAGTTCATCTCCAAGAGGTTGTAACGCTGAAGCATGAGCTGGTCGGCCAGATGGTCGGCCACGACGCCGAAGTACTCGGACATTTCGCGCCGCCATGCGGATTTTTGCTTCGCGCTCTTGATGGGCAGGTGTGAAACCAAGTCCTGCATCTGCGCATAGAACACACGGAGGATGTCTGTCATGTCGCGAGTTGCGCGCGCGACGACGATCGGCTCCGATATCTGCGACCAGAGCGCGCGCGCAAAAATGAATGGCGTCAGCACCGCGGCAATGCGCCCGCGCCAGCGAATGCCCTTCTGCGTCATGTTGGTGCTGTAGCGGCCGGTGAGTAGTTCGATGGATTTCTGCAACTCTTGGAAGTCGTCGGTGCTCATGCGTTTTTCAGAACCATCTACTGCGGTGTACGGTTCGTTTGCCTTCTGCATCGCCGCATCGAGCTTCCAGCCGAGTTTCCTTTCCGGCGTTCCTGCCCTCGCGTTGGCCGACGCGGGGTTGCCGAAGAACTTGCCAAACTCCACGCGATGCACGGAATGCGAGATGTATGTGGTGATGAGTTCCAGCGGATCGTTCTTCAGGTAGTCGCCCATGATCTGATCGGTTTCTGCCGGCAGGATGCGCGCCTTGGTGTAGTCGCTATTCGGATCGAGTTGGTCGAACGCAAACGCAGGCTTGTCACCCAGGCCGCGAATACGCATTTCCCAATCGTTCGCGGCTTCCATCGCCCACGGATCGCGCAGCCCGTCATAGATGATTTTGCCCAGCGCGCGCACCTCGTCCTCGAGCTGGTCTGTGTCCTCGCCGGCCTCAGCAGCCTCCTTGAGCTCCGCCAGCTTCTTGTTGAGCGCCTTGGCGTCGTCTAACAATGCCTTGGCCGCCGCCTTGGCTTGCAATACTCGACCAGTGCGCGCGATCTCCCGCACGTATTGCGTGAGATTTTCCAGCCGCTCCGGGTGTTCCAACGGGTCTTCGAGCACGTGATCGAGCGTGCCGACTTCGCGAGGGTAGACGAGCTTGTACAGCTTCTGTGCCTGCGCGCGGAATCCCGCCAGATCGCCCTCGACAACCAGGGAGTCAATCATGCGCGGTAGATAGCCGTTCTTCGCGTAACCGATGTTGACACCGTTGCTGACGTTATAGTTGTACATGTCGTTGAGGAAGCGGCGCATGTCGGCCGCCGGCGCCCTGATCTTCTCTGACACTGAGTTCTCAGGGATCGCATTCACCAACACATCGCGCATCTGCCGCAGCTCCCCGTCTGTGAAGCCACGTACGCCATGTTTCTCGATAATCTTCGCGAATCGATTCTGGTAGTCCTTTTCCCAGTGTTTGACTTCGTCGTTGTAGACCTTCCCCTGTATGCCGACGTTGGCGCCTGGGTCAGTGGCGAACATCCGCACCAGCGTCGCAAGTCCGGTGTTGCCCTTATGTTTGGCCTGGAGCGAAAGCAGTACGCCGCGAACCGTGAACGCGATCATCGCGGGCATTGCTTTGATTTTCCCCGCAGCAATCATGCCCAGATTCGCGAACCAGCGGCGGGTGGGGCCGTAGCCCTTCGCGTTGAGCTTCGCGTCGCGGATGCCTTTCTCCTGCTCCGCGCGCGCGCGGGCATCGCGATCGGCACGATGCGTCTCGGCGAGTTGGCGCTGAAACGGTGCCTTCAAACGCTCGATGACGCTGCGCGCCTGCTGCATGACCTGCGGTGGCAGATTTGGCGCGAGCTTGCGCCAGTAGCGAGTGTCGGTCGGCTCGATGGTGTTCGGCGCGCTGCCGGTCGGTGCAAGGCTGCGATCCCGCATCGCGCGCATCAACGTATCGAGCGCCGCGAAGATGTTGCCGCGATCCATCGCCTGCGGATACGGCACGCTCATCCAGCCGATGCGGTTCTCGTCGTACATGCGCGCCGACTGCGTGACGAACGGGTGATCGGCCGGCAGGCCCGCGATCTTGTGGGCGATGTATGACTCGTACACGCGCGCGAACATTTCCGTTGGCCGCTGCCAGTAGCCTTTATCGCTGTCTTCGGGCGTGGGGCCATCCTTCGCCTTCGCGCGCTCGTAGTAGTCGGACGCGATGTCCTGCTTCTTCGATTGTCCGGCTATGAACGTGTCGAGCTTTTTCTGGAGCACGGCCTTTTGTTTCGGCGTCTTCGCGGCTTTGATTTTGGCTTCAAGGTCTGCGACGTAGGTCGCCGCTGCGTCAGCATTGAAGAACATCGAGTTGAGCAACATGGCAAACGCGTCGCGCACCTGTTCATCGAGCGTTTGTGTCGTGCCGCCCTGGCGAGTCTTGCCGGTCAGGTGCCGGCCTTTGATGGCAAGGATATCTTGCGCATGGGTCTCGACCAGATAGTGATCGAGCGCGTGCGCCCACTCGTGCGCGAACGCATCGTTGCGGCGAGTCATGCCGATCGTTTTCGTGCTTGGCATGTAGTAGGCGAGGGCGCCGTCGTACTCGCGATGCAGCTGCATGGCCAGCCGGCCATTCAAACTCATGAATTCCGGGTTGACGTTCTGCACGGCGGCGAGGTTTGTTAGACCAATCCACGCATCTTTCAGCGCGTCGATGGCCTCGCCGATGGGTAGGTTTTTGTCCATCTGAATATCGCGGAAACCGAACCGCGCCTTCAGAAGTTCGACGGCCTTATCGAAACGCCGCTTCGGCGTCGCCAGCTCCATCAGATCCGCGTTGATGTTGTTGTCAGTCCAGATGGTGTCCGGCGCGGCGCGGATTTCGCCTTCGCGCGTCATGCTGAACGGCCCAGGTTGTCGCTTGCTCTTGCGACGTTGCGGGCGGCGTACTTCGTCGCGCTCCTCGGCTTTGCTGGTATCGACGGGCTCCGGCGTCTCTTCACGTGGCACATTGCCCTTGCGTACTTCCTCCGCGTACCGCCGCAGCGATTCAGCCTCGTCCGTGTTGCCTTCCTCTTCAGCCTCGTCCGCCGCGCGATCGAGTGCATCGGCCTGTTCTGCCAGCGTAGGAATAGGCGCGTTGGCGTCGATGTCCGGTTCGAGCGTCTGTTGGTCTGCCCGTCCCTCGGCCGCTGGTTTTGCCGGTTTTGCCGCCTTGGTCTTCGTCGCACTCTTGACGAGCTGGCGCAGCGCGTCACGCGCCTCCGCATATTCGTAGTTCTCATACGGGTCGGTGACAACTTCGCGAATCTGTTCTTCCGTGAACCCGGCGGCGAGCGCCTGTTCGACGGCGCCGGCCGCTTCCGGGAACTGCGATAGCAGGCGTTCGGCCGGCGTCGCGTCGAGGTAGTTATTAGCCATGAAGAAGGAGGCGGCGAAACCTTCCGGCGTCGCGCTGCGCGCGTTCTTCGTTCTCAGGCTGCCGCCGCCGTACTTCGCGTGCATCTTGGAGCCTTCACTGGGCTCCACGGGAGCGACGGGAAGATCAGTGTTGAACTTGCCCCACAGCAATGTTTTCTTCGTGTACGGGTCGCCGAAATCGTTCGGGTTGAACGAGTAGCGCGCGGGCGGCAATCCGGTCAGCGACTCGATGCGGCCCACGGGATTCTCCAGCACCCAGAATCGCGGGCGCCAGAATTCCACTGTGCGCAGCGCCTGGAACACGAGTTCCTTGCTGGCCTCCGTGCGTCCGTCCGCATCCTTGTCGGCGAACCAGCGCGCGCCGGAGCTGGCGAAGTCCGTACACGGACAAGCAATCAGGATGCCGTCTACGGTGTGAATGTCCGGCATGTTGTCGGCAAACCATTCGACGGAAAAATCCTTGATGTCCGCGCCGTTCTGGATGTCGAACACGCGCACGTCGTAGCCAGCGTCGGCGAACGGCCTCGCCCAGTTACCCGTGAGGTCGAAGAGCGACAGGATTACCCGTTCGCTGTTGCCCTTCGGACGCTTGATCTTGCCCTGTTTCTCGGCGTGCTCCTGCCAACTCTCGATGCGGCGCGCGGCCTCCTCTCTGGATAGATAGGTGCCGTAACTGGGGTGATCGGTGGCGCGCGTGCGCTTTTTCGGCGCGGCGAAGAGCGCCGGGAATTCGTTGATGACTTCGCTGAATTTGTCTTGCGTTGTTTCGAGCGGGAGGGTCTTGCCGCTGTCTGCCGCCTCCGTTTCGCCCTCCGCGTTCTGGCGCACCGGCCCCTCGGGCTGCGGGTACACCTCTCCGCGCTGCAACGGTTTAGCTGAGGCTGGTGCGGCGGGCGCCGGTTTCTCCGCAGGTTTCGCGGGCGGCGTAGTCGGCGCAGCCTGGGCGGGCAGGGGATGGTCTTTCGCATCGATCAGGGCGATGCCGTCTTTCAGTGCCGCAAGCCACTCGCCCTCGAAGCTCACTGCTTCTGCCGGTGTGTCTGCGGCATCGCGCTTCTGGCGCGTCGCATTAATCCGTGTCGAGGCCGAGAGGATGTTCCAAAAGGTTTTTGGGTAATCCTCCTGCTTCATCACCTTGAACTTTTCCCAAAACTCTTTCTCTGCCGCCTCCGTCTCCGGCGCAACCGGGGGGATCATTCCCACCCTCTCAGCCTCGGCGATCGCGTCGAGGCCCTTCTGCACCTCCGCCATCAACTCGGCGTTTGCGGTCGCCTTGTCTTCTTCCTTGGCACCATCGACTTTGCTTTTTGCGGCATTTATCGCGGTGCCCGCGTCCACGATTTTGTGGTGGATGCTTCGCGGGTACTTGTAGAGCGTATGGCCCCACCAGAACTTCCAAAACTCATCGAACCCCTTTCGCCATTCCGGCGGCGTCGGTGCTTGGACAGGCGCTGGCGGCGGCTTTTTCGCTGTCAGCGATGGTGGTTTCAGTTTTGCCTTCTTCGCGAACTCCTCGAATGCCTTGAGCGCTTTTTGGGCTTTTGCAACCTGATCGTGATAGTCGATCGCGTTCTGCGATTCCGTTGCGGCATCGAGGACTTTTTGTACATCCTCTGGAGTGATGCCCATCTCAACGAGCCCTTCCGCGCCTTTCGATTTCATCAGCGCAGTGAACTCAGTCATGTAGTGATTAATGGTCACGGTGGCTTCGTGGAGCTTATCGACCATTTCTTGCGTGATTTCTTTACCGGAGTCCGCGAGGTTTCCGGCAATGGACGCCTTCAGTTTGCCGAGCGGGGTTCCGTCGTCGGCAGTGGTCTCTGGCTTCTGTGCGTTCGCGAGAACGCCGGCCATTAACTTCTTGACCGGATCGGTCTCACCGGTTTCAGTCGGTGGCGCGGCAGCTGCGCCACTTCGCACATACGCTTCGCCGGTCAGCTTTTTGTATTCGGCTTCAAACTTTTTCAGTTTCTCTCTGTGGCGATCAATGTGCGCCTGTAGTTCGGCCTTCTTCTTGGGATCGGTTTCCGCATCGCGCTTCGCCTCTGCATCAGCAATGACTTTGTAGTACTCCTCAAGCCAATGCTCCGCCTCGTCTCGTGCGTTTTTGAATTTTGGCGCCGCAGCGGGCGCTGCCGGAGCTGGCGCAGCCTGGGCGGCTGGGGCCTTCTTCGCCGGCTTGCCCTTGCGCGCGGCCTTGGCCGCTTCCTCGGCTAACTGTTTCTGTCGCGACGTTGGCTCCGGCACGCGGCCGGCGGCGATTTCCTTCGCCTCATGAATCAATCGCGCAACTGACACGTGCGCAAAGCCGACCGCATCCTCGCGTTGCAAGACGTTCGTGGCCGTGCCGATTTCGGCAATGTCTTCACGCAAGCTCGTGAGGATTTCCGGCGAGAGTTTTTCCGCCGGCACCTGGGCCATCAGCGACTCCAGCTCATCGAGCTTCGGCAGCAAGTCGCGCGCGCTCTTGACGGCGCGGGCGTCGTGCGTCTCTTCGTTCTTCACTTGGCCGAATTTCTTCGGCGCCTTGATGAATTCGTTGAGCGCCGCGCGCTCTGTGTCGAACGGGCGCGCGCTTGCTTCGGCCGGCGGCGCGATCGGCATTTCCGGCGCTGGCGCGGCCGGCGGCGCATTGACGACTTCGCCCTCACTGCCGAATAGTTTGCCCTGTGCCGGCGGCGGTGCCGCTGGCTTGCGCTTGCCCTTCG
Source organism: Bryobacteraceae bacterium (assembly GCA_035650295.1). GTDB lineage: Bacteria > Acidobacteriota > Terriglobia > Bryobacterales > Bryobacteraceae > JAFLBB01. Next base: position 17,885 of record DASRHX010000677.1, read on the forward strand.
GTGTGACTGCCTCGCCGAGCGTTCGCGGCTGAGAGGCAGCCCCACCCGCCGGGGGTTTCTGCGTCGGTGAAACCGGTTGACCTGCTTGGGGCGCAGATGTCGGCGCGGGTTCAGTTGACGCAGAAGGGGCGGGTGGGGCTGACTGTTGAAATGCGGTAGATAGGGAGCGGCTTTCCTCTGGAATGCTGACGCCAGCCGGATTTTTGCTCTTGCTCGTGTACTCGGCAACGATCTCTTCGAGCGGGCGCCTATCTTCTGGCGGAACCGCGATCGATTTCCCGTTCGGCTGGATCAGCGTCCAGCCGCCATGAATTCCGGGTGTTGCTTCGACGGTAGCGGGACCGCCTGTGCTGGTCTCGTCCTCAACCTGGGCCTGAATGACGAACGCGCCAGCGCGCGGAGGAGTCGCCGTCCTCTGGGAAGCAGTGGACGGGGCTGTAGGACCCACCGCACCGCCGATCCCAGAGGCCGGACTACCCGTGGTTGCGGGCGGCGGCATTGTACCAGCGTCCGGCGGCGGGCCTGCGCCAAATCGCATCGCTGGGACTGAGATGCCAGCCAGCTCAGACAGGTCGATCGTCGGGCCGGCTTGGGTGTTGATCGGCAGCTGCATCGGAATGTCGGACTGCTGCGGCAAGTTGGGCGCAGCGAATCCGCCGCCGCCCTGGCCGGCAAGAATGTCGGCGAAGTTCGCGACCGTGGATGCGTTGAAGCCATCTGGCGCGCCGCCACCGGGCGGCGTTGGCGGCCTCGACTCAGGCAATGGGTCCGGTGTGCCGTACTGGAAAGCGGACTCATCGATGTGTGGTTCTGGCAGTGGGCTCGTCAGAACGCCGACGCCACCGCCCATGATGCCGCCGAGCACTGGCGCGCGCGCCATCCGCTCAAGCGCTTCGGCCACCGTCATGTCAGGGTTTAACCAGCCCTTGTCGACAGCGACGTTGATGTCTTCCGTGATTTCTTCGGAGATCGCCTCGGCTGTCGCCGTGCTGATTACATGCCCGCGCTTTCCTTCGGCCCACTTGCCGATCATCTTGCGCATCGCCTCTTTGCCGGTGGCCGTCTTCAAAGCCACTTCCAACACGCCCATTTCCGGCGCTACTTCGGCAAACGTCCTTGCCATCGAACCGAAGAGGGCTGTCGCATCGTCATGTCCCTCGTTCTTGAGGTTGGCGAATTCCTCGGGCAAGACAAGGCCGCCCATCGTCAAAGCGCCTGCTTCTGGCCCCAGCGCTATGCCAGCCACGAGAGCGGGAACCATGTCCGCGAGAACGGAATTCGCGGAATCGAAGAAGAACGCATCTGGACCCCACTCGCTCTCGAAGTGCGGGCGGGTGCGCTGGAGTTCGGCCGCGATGTCCTGTCGCTCCTTCGCGAGTCCTTCGAGTCGCGCGTCCTGCTCTGCGATCAGCGCGCGGTTCTCTTCCTTGAAGTTCTCCAGTTCCTGCGGCTCCATGTTGGCGATCGACGGCCAGTCGCGCGTGAAGACATCGGGCCGCACGCCTGCGCGCTTCGCCATTTCGGCAACATACGGGTCCTCGTCGTAGTTGATGCGGTCGCGCGGGTCCGCGACGGTGCGATTGAATTCGTCGATGCGGCGAATCGCGTCCGGCAACACCATCGCCTGCCAGAACTTTTTGCGTGCGTCCTGGCTGGCAACCATTTCCTGCGCGCCGACCGCTTTTAATCCGTAGCGGCCCACGACGGTCGGCGGGATTGCTGCCAACGTGTCGCCGAACGTCGCATAAGGGCGAGTGTCGATCGGCGCTTGTGGTCTGGCGGCGGCGACTTCGATTTCTTGCAGCGGATTGCGCTGGTTTCGTTCCGACAGCCGTGGGCCTAGCCGCTGGTCTCTGAAACTCCCACTGTGAAAATCAGCCGGCTTTGTTAGCGGTCCACCGAGCGCCGCCATCTTGCTTTCGATGTCCGCCTCGCGCTCTGGCGTCATCGGCATGGAGACGCGCGGCTTCTCCGGCAATGGACCAAAGATAGACGCAAGGTCCGACTCCTCGAACATCGGCTCTTCGGGTGGCGCGGTCATGCCCTGGCCCGGTCTCAGGAACGGCTGTTCCAAGTTGAGCGCGCTCGCCAACGGATGCGCGTCGGGCGGGCGCGGCAGCGCGTACTGGCGCTCCTGTTCCTTGTGCAGCTGCTGCGCGTACGCGTTGGCGTCCGCGATCGTGGCGAATTTTCCGAGATGCTTGCCGCTGCGGTAGTACTCGTCCTTGGCTTCTTGATCGGACATCAGTCGCCCGGAGTCGCTGATTGTTGGGACCAGAACTTCGCGGCCGTCGCGGTCCTGGAACGACATCGAGCGCACCGTGCTGAAGCCGCCCTCCGGGTGTTCGTAACGCTTGCGGTTGTCCAGGTTGATGTTGCCGGGCTCGCGCGCGCCGGGGCGAGCCGCTGGCGCATCCTCGTCCCACCACGACTCATTCGCCGCTTTCGGTTTCGCCGCCGGCTCGTCCTCTTCCCACCATTCAGGATTTGAACTCATTTCTTTGTCTTGATCGTTGGCGGGTTAGTCGGCGCTATGTAATCGGTCCCGGATGGCAACGAGTCGCGCTCCGCTTTGTTCGTAGGCGCCGGCAACATGCGTCCATCTGTCCAGCGCTTTTTTGCAACGGGCTTTGCGGATGTTGGTTTCGGGGGCGGGGTGGCCGCGCGCGGCGCGTCAGCGGTTGGCGCGGCTGCTGGTGGCGGGCCAGCATTGACGATTGGGTCAGCCAGTTCGCGCGGCGCCTGCGCTGGATTGTCGGTGGCTGCACCGAACTCAGGCAGGGGGTTTTCAAAGTTGGGCGTGAGATATTCGGTCTCGCCCCAACCGAAGAATCCGCTACTCGGTTTCTGGTAGACGCCTCCGGGAAACCGCGCGTCCCAGACGCGCGACAAGCTTGTCGCGTAGTTGTGGGTATTTACTGAAGTGTCGTGCGCGATCTCATCGAACATCTTGTAGATTTCGGCATCGCCCATCTTCTTGCCGGTCGAGCGCATACGCTGATAGATGCCGACCATGATGGCGTTGCCCATCGCTGGCGTGAGCGTGATCGCGTTGGCCTGCTGCTGAGACTGGTTGCGCAAGTTGATTTCGGCGATGTGCTGTTGGCCTTGGATGTCCAAGTATTCAAGACGATGTTTGTGCGCCAGCTCGTCTCTTTCGGTCTGAAAGTCGCGGTTTTTTTCACCCTCGCCAGCCTGGAAACTCTGGGTAACCCCGAGCCTTCGCATCGCGGCGGCGTCGGACTGCGACTTAAACTCCTGTTTCGCCACGAATGCCGCGCTCAGAGGGCCAGCAACGGACTCGGCTTCGTTGACAAACTTCGGGCCGCCGACCGTGACGATTTTGTCCATCAGGCCGGCGGCCTTCGCACGGGTTGCCTCAAGGTCCGGCTTTCCTTCTGCGTTAAGCACGGGATCTTTGTAGAGCAGCGCAAGCTCGCCGAGATACCCGGACGCCTCGGTCTCCCTGGTGCGATCTGCTTCCTCGTTCGCGGCCTTCGTTTTCGCGTACTCGAATTCCCACTTGTTCTGTTCGCGCGCCATCAGCTTGTCGCGATCCGGCGGCGCGAACGCGGAGGCGAGATTGCGCGCGGCGTCCGCGATCCACGGCGAGTTGTAGTAGTAGTTTGGTACGGTGGCCATGCTGACTCCTAATAACCTCGTCTTCGCATACCGCCTGGAACCTTGTTGAGCCATTGCGGCCAGAATGCCCGCTGGTCTGGCGTCATATACCAATAGGGGTCATAGCCGCCCGCTGCCGCGCCGGCTTGTGTGAGGCCTGCGTTCGCAGTGGCGGCCCCGCTCGCAGCGTCTGCCACGCCGTAGGCGCTGCCGAAACGGCCAGCGGTCGAGCCGATCTCTGCGCCGCCCGACAGCATCGGCTGACTCCAATCGAACCCCGATCCGACCTTCGCGGCCTGCATCCCTTCGGCGGTAACCTCACCAGCGGCGTTGCCGGCGGCGTTAGGTGCCGCCATTGCTCCCATTGAAACAACCGCAGAGGCGAGCTTCATGATGTCGGCTGCCGTGGCCCAATCGCGACCCGCGCCGGCGGCCTTCTGATACAGCGCCGGAAGTACGTTGCGCTGCCACCCCTCGGTGAAGCCCTGTTGCATACCGATGTCTTGCAAGTTGCGTGCGGCACCGATATTGGATTCTTGAAAAACATCGCCAAAGGCCCCGAGTTTTGAGAGCGCTCCGGTACGCTGGTTTTCTTCCGCCAGAGCACTCGCGCGCGCGCGCTCGTTTCCCTGGACCGTTGAAGTGGCCTGCCTGGGCGCATCGGTTGCAAGCACGCGAGTGCCGGCGTCGGTCGTGGTCGCCGTGGGCGCTTCCTGTCGATAGACTTCCGTCAGCTCCGCTGCACGCTGCGCCTCGCGATCTTTAATCCCCGTCATTTTCGTCGCGGTGTCCCGCGCAGAGGCCTCGGCTTTCGCCTGCTGCGCCTTGCGGCGCTCGCGCTCCTCACCCATGACGTGGGCCTGTGCTTTGCGCGTCTTATGCTGTGCCTGCGCGTTTGACGCCGTGCCGGCAGCCATCAGCGCGAGTGCGATCCATTCAAGCGGTGTCATGACTAGCCTCCGACCGTTCGCGTGTAACGGCTGCCACCGCCAGTACTCCAGCCTGGGATGCGACCAAACAAGGTGCGACGGTTCTGGTTGTTGCGTTCAAGATCAGCCTGCGTCGCGAGCCCCGCCGATAGATCGGTGATGACCTGCCCGAGCATCGGCATCGCCGGTGCGTCGTAGTTGGCCTTGATCGCGGACGCTGCATTGGCGAATGCGGCCGACGAGTCGCCGGTGGCGTTGAGCTGGTTGAGCACCTGGTTCTGCGCGAATTCGACATCCGAAACGCGCTGGTTCTTCGCCCCGAGCGCCATCTGATTGACGGCGGTGTTGCCTCGTAGTCTCGCTGTCTCCTTCTCCTTCTCCTTCTTTGAAGCGACATACGAATTAAAAAGTCCCGCTCGCATGAGCCCGGCTTCCATCGCCTTGGCGGCGTCCGCGAACTGCTTATCAACGTCCGGCTGGTAGTAGTTCTTTACGTTCTGCACCAGATCGTCGTAGTACTTCTTGTCGAAGGTATGCGCGAATTTATTGCGGGTATCCGCCGTGCCCGTGCTGATGTTGAGTTGTCGCTGCTGCTCTTCTTGCCTAGCTCGCCGGGCTTCTTTGCCCGCTCCACCGTCACCGCCAAACATGGGGGATCTCCTTCACGTATTCGATGTTGTGGGGCAGATAGCCCGCGCGTTGTGCGACGCGTATAAACCCGCGTCTTCGCGTGTAAAATCGCATGTACTTCGCGCCACCGAGTTGCGCATAGATTTCCAGATGTGGCTGAAAGCGCGCGATGGCATCGCCACCTTTGTGCCACACGAGATAAACGAATAGTTCGATGTCACCTTCGATGTACGGGTAGTCATCGAACCGCACGATCGCGAATGCGGAGGCATCTTCCCTGTCCACCAGCAACGCGGCGCGGTCCTTGTCGAGCATGTGTCGCACGCCGTCGATCGACCAGTCTTTGTCTGAATACATCGAGGCCAGCTGCTCGAGCCCAGGCAGAATATCCGCCCACACTGCCCTGTGATTCGGTAGATAGAAGCGCGCCGGAGCGACGCGATCAATCTGCTGTTGATTCGGTGTAGTGCAGGCTTGCATTACCAATTCTCGCGGGGCCGACGAAAGTGGTTCTCAGTTCAAGAGATAGGGCAGGGGACTCGCCATTGATCGCGATCTTCTGCTGCTGGTACGTGCTCTTGGTGATCGTGGCCAGCAAATCGAGTGCTGTGGGTAACGTCGGGTCAAACGATCCGCGCACGATCCACGTGCCGTAGATAGCCGCATCGATGCCGGTCCAGTTCTTCGAGGTCGCCGGCTTGCTGGCGTCGATGTACGGAACGCGGGCGAGCGCTTCGGTGTCGTCGTACGTGTCGCCATCCTCGCCGCCGTAGACAACGATGTTGTTGCCAGAGCGCCAGTAAACGCTGTTATCCGAGCTGTTCATCATGGTGACTGGCGCGCTCGTCGCGTCGTATCGCGTCCACGCTGAAATGCGGCTCGTCGGATAGAACGACAGCACGAAGAACTCATCCTTGAGCGCCATCCATAGCCGCCCGGAGCGCGGCTCGACAATCGCCCAGATGCTGTGCTTCTTTTCAACGTCGGTCAGCGTCTCCAGTTTCTGCTTCACGAGTGTATCGATCAGGTTGCCGATGTCGGCGGCGAAGGCCTGTTCGGATGAATCGCGCGCACGCAAACTGCGGATGCCGCTGACATCCAGGTACATGACATCGGTCTGTCCCCACGGCGTCACGCTATGCGGCGCGAAAGTGCCGGTGCCGTGGATCGTCTGGCGCTTGGCGTCGCCTTCCGGGTTGTCTACTTCGATGTGCCAGACGAAGATGTGCCGCTCGCCAAACACCGCAAGCTCGCCGCCGTAGTCCGCCATCGATACGAGTTTCGGCGCGCGGTTCGTAATCATCGTGTGATCGATTTCAAGCGGACCGATGGCAGGGTCGGCCCATATCGATGGGTCAGCCGTTTCCGAGAAGCGCAGCTTCGTTCCATGCACGGAAAACATGCGGTAGTTATGTGCGACGGCGTACGTCCCGAGTTCCATCGGGCTGCCGGGAGTTTCAGGAAACGCCATAGGAACGGGCGTGCTTCTAAAAAGTGTGCCGCCGCCTGGATCGATACCGCCGGAAAGTGTGCCGGAGGCCTCGCGCAGCGCTCCGCCGCGAACTTCAACGCGCCAGCCGTTGTACAAGGGCGATGCCACATCGACCCAGAAGAGAATGTTGCCGCCCGTCCCCGCCTGTGCAAACAATTTCGGTTGTGCGGTGAGGGCGTTTGAAACGAAGTTGCATTCGTCCATGAGCGCAGCCGCCGCCGCTTCGCCGCCGGTGGGGCCAGGGTTGTACGGCACGATGATGCTACCTGCCGGGCGCCCCATCCTCGTGCCGGTGATTGTCATGAACGCGTATGCGTCAATGGGTGTGGAGCCGCCGGTGAAGTTGTAGGTAGTACTCGGCGCGACGAGATGCAGGTGATAAATTTCGATGTTCGTGGGCGTCACGCCACTCAGGTAGATAGCCGGCATCAAGTTGAGCGTGACCTGTGGTTTGTTAACGGGCGTGCTCGTGTCTGGAACTTCGGCGTCTCCGCCGCCGCCAGGAATCTCAACCGGCGTGGGTGGAGGAATCGTCACCGCCACGTCTTTCCACCAATGCACGATGTCGCCGTCCGCGTACTGCGCAATCACGTACAGCGAGCCGCTGAATTCTTCCACTGACAAAATGCGTACCAGCGCAGTGCCGTGAATCGGTTCGGGGATGGAGTGATAGACCGTGCCGGCGGGCAGCCCGGTCGGCGGCGTCGTCGCGTCGCCCCAGGTGTGATAGACGCGCCCCTCCGTGACCCACAACCCCACCGTGCTCGACGGCAGCGTGTCCGTCACCACAAACGCGGCGCGCTTCTCCAGCTCGCCGCCCAACGTGATGTGACAGTCGCGCGCGTCTAACAACGCTCCGGCCTCCGTCGTATCGATGAGCTTGCGGGTATCGACCCCGCGCTCGAAGGATTTGACTTGCGTGTAGGGCACCTAGAACCCCACAGAGAACGGCACGGGCTTCGCGAATACTTCCGGCTGCTTGTTCTTTTCGGTTTCCTCGCCGCCCAGGCTGAACGTGCGATTCTTCTCCGAGTTGCCGCGCAACTTCAGATACAGGTTGGTCGCGAGCTGTAGTTTGTGCTGCGCGTCGTCTTTCTTCTCGCGCGATAGAATTTCCGCGGCAGCAAACAACACGATCAGATCGCCGTCCAGATCGAACCGATCAGCATCAGCAACGATCTCAGTCAGGAACCGAATACCTGTTAGGCGAACGAAGCCTTCCTTCGATCCAGTGAGGTCCGCTGAAGTGGATGGCAGAGGCCATACTTCAATCATGCCGCGATCGTCCGGCGTGCCGGCAGTATCGGCCGGGTCCTCTGTGATGTCCCAGCGAGTGACCGGCCATGAGCGCTCGTTGTCCTCCGGGTCGTAGATAGAGTACTGGCGCTCGTCAATCCCCATGATGAGCGGCAACCACTGGCCACCAAATTTCACTTCCGCCGCGTCGACGCGCTCAAACGGCAAATCATCTGGCACCGAATAGAAGCGCTGCCCGGCGTTGAGCGAGAAGTCGCGCGACACGCGCAAGTGCATCCAGTCCCAATCGGACCAGAGCCTGCGCTGCGTGCGCTTTAACACCTGAATCAGCGTGTCGCGGTTGTTGATCCCGTGGGCCGCGTTCTGACTGTAACCACACTCCGCCTTCAGTTCGGAGAGAAGTTCGCCGAGAGTGTTACCGCGCATTTCATGCGCTCTTTGCGCTCACCGCGAATTTCGCCGACGCCTCTGCGGGCTTCAGCAAAGCGGGGTTGACGCCGAGTGAATCGATACGCATCGGGAACGCGGGGCCTGGAAAGTCGCGCCAGATGTTTTGGATGCGCTCGCGATGCAGTGGATAGAGTTCCTTGAGGCGTTCAATTTCCTCCGATGGCTCGCGCTTTATTTCGCCAATGGGTTCGATCTGGATGACAGCGTCAGCGCCGTGCAGCGCCTGCAAGAGCAGGATTTCCGCAGGCGTGAGGCCGAGCTTCCAAACCATGTTGTTGCGGTCGCCCGTGAGCGCCACCATCGCGTTCAGTGTCTGCATTGCTCTTCCCTCGCGTTAGAGGCGGGGGGCACAGCGCCCCCCGCTGATCTGCATCAAGTGACTTGAAAGAGGGCGTGGCAGTTGAGCTGATCCGCGACGAGCTGCGCGGTGTACGTGCGCGCCTTGAAGAGCGCGTAGACATCGTGCGGCCGAGCCGGGGCGTGGTCCTTGCCCCATTCCTGTTCCATCGCGTAGACGTACAGGTGTTTGGGATCGATCACGTAACAACTGTTGATGAACGCGCCGCCCAGGTCATCCAGTGACGGGTCGTACTGGAACACCAGATCGTTGTAACGGATGTCGGCTACCGCAATATCGGTCGAGGATGGTTTCGTCCAGCCCGCGTCGGTGTAGTAGCCCTTGTCACGCAGCTGCTTCACCAACGCATCGAGGAAGCCCGAGCCCGCGAACGCCACGGTCGGCTTGCCGCCGTAGCGGCGCAGCTGGCGCATCTCCGAGTGGATCACGTTGGGTAGTTCGGTCGTTGCGATCGGCCACGTGGCATAGCGATTGCGCCACCACGTATTCGTCGCGCGATCCAGTCCACCCGTGACGCCGACAGCCGGTGTCGCGGTGAGGAAGTAGCGCACGCCGATGAAGCCGAGCGGATCGGCGGTTCCATCGCCCCAGAACATCGTGTTGAGAGACTTCATGGTGATTTCACCGAAGGTCTCAACCTTGTCCTGCATGATGTTGGTGATTGCGGTCAGTTCGCGCTTGCTGTGCTTGCTCGTGTTCTCGCCGAACGCCGAATCGGTGACGCTGATGCCATCGATCTTCAGTTCGGTGAACGTGCAGTTCCAGCCGGTGTGAACTTCGCGCCACGGATACTTCACGCGCTCGATGCCGGCGATGTTGCCGTAGGCAACCGGATCGTCATGCGTGAAGCCGCGAAGTGAGCCCGTGGGCGGAACGGCCGCACCCTCGAACGAATACTTGCCCTTGACCGGGATCGTGATGTCGCCCTTGCCGCCGGGAAAAGTCTTGCGCGCGCCTTCGAGTTTTGCGAGCAGTGGCTTGTCCTGAATCGACTGCGGGAGCGGCTGACCCCGGAAATGAAAGTCGAGAGCTGCATTGGCAATGGATGCCAGCTCCGACGCAGTGAATGCCATGTGTTCAGCCTCCGAAGAGGCCGGCGGGACAGCTATCGGGCAAGGGCGTTTTCAATCGCCTCGCGCATCGACTTGGGCTGTGCCTCGGCCGGCTTGTTGAGTCGTCGGCCGACCGTTGGACTGCTTACGGCACGAGGCTGCGGTTTGAATGCCTGCAATCGCTTCGTCACGGTTTCGTAGGCAGCTTTTGCCATTCCCCGTGCATCTGCGACCGTCGACGGTACGCCGTGCTTCGTGACCAATGCTGTCAACGCATCGACCACCAGTTCGTGCTTTTCCGGCGTGTAGTCGGGGTCGGAGGCTTTCAGTTCTGCCTGATACGCGTTGACGGAATCGTGAATTTCTTTGGTTCGCTGCGCGGCGCTGACTCGTTGGTTCTCGGCTGTTTCGGCCGCCATGCGCGTCTTTTCCAACGCGCTATCGGCCCGCAGCTGTGCGACTTCCTTGGCGGAGTCCTCATCCAGAACGCCGTCATCGACTTTCTGTTTAAGGTCGGAGGGTAGTTTGTGGCCTAACTTCTCCTCCCACATCGCGGTGAATCGCTGTAGCTCTTCAACCGCCGCCTTCGGATCGTTCGCGAGTAACCTGGGCCAAGCGAACAGTTGGGCCATGTCGTCCTGCGACATGCCCATCTTCTGCGCGTCGCGGCCGATGGCGCTTAAGGTTGCGTCCATCTCCCGATAGCGTTCGTTCGAGCCCTTCAGGGCGCGGTTCTCATTCAAGACTTCGCGGAAGCGCTCGATCTTGTGAAGAGGAACCTCTCCCTTCAACTGTTCCAGCGCCGCGAGTAACGCACCGTCACTCACGTCGTCTTTGGTATCCGGCTTCTTGTCGGCTTCTGGTTCCGGCTGATCGCCTTCGGCGGCGGACGACTTCGCTTTGGCCGCAAGGTCTATCGGTGCGTCTTCGTCCTCGATGGTTTTCACATCGAGAGCGTCTTTGACGACATCGAGAAGACTCTTGCGCTCCTCGTCCTTCGCAGGTGACGACTCTGCGGGCGCAGCTGCGCTTACGTCGGGGGCTGGTTCGCTACCGGGTGACGATTCCGGTGCCGCGTTATCTGTCGATTCCTCGTCAGGTGTTTCCACGGTGCGTCTCGTACTGCGAACGCGCGGAATGTACCGCAAAGAGTCGACAGCGGTCTATAGACGACTGTCGACTAGGCTGCGTATTCCTGCGGCAGCGGCACCATTGGCGGGCGGCCTGGGCCGCCAAGTCCGGGCGGAGGCCCTAAACCTTGCGGCTGAGTCGGCGCGCCTTGCGCGTTGTTCGCGCCTTCGGGTCCTTGTGCGTTCGGGTCTTCTGCGCCGGGCGCGCCGGGCTGCGCCGGTGGCGCCTGATTGAGCATCTGGATAGAGGGAATGTTGGCGGTGAACGCTTCGGTCAAATCGATCGAATCGTCAATCGCTTCAATGAGTTTCTGGCCCAACCACTGCGGGTTGACGCCGGGAATCTGGATGAGAAACGGCACGAGCTGCTGAAGCGCCTGCTGACGTTGCACCTTGTTCGGCCGGCCGTTGCTGCCGGCGACGATCTCCAGATACATCTCGTTGGCGATCTGCTCGCGGTTCATCTGCGGCCACACGGCACCGGGGCCGGCGATCTGCTGGACGGTGGCGGGGTCAAGTTCGGCAAGCATGATCTGCGATGAGTCGCGAGCCAGGACGGACAGGTAGTCGTTCAACTGATCCGCCTCGGCCTCAAGGGCTGCGGTGCGCGCCTGTTCGGCAGTTGCCACCGCCGTGGCGGTGTCACCGGAGCTGCCGCCGAAGGCGGGCTCTGCCATGCCGACCGTTTTGTATACGTCGTCCATGATCGACTGCGACTCGTACAAGTTCGGGTCGACACCGATTTTCGGCAGCGCTTGAATCAGGTCCGTGACTTTGTTGCCCGGCATCATGCCGTCGATTTCAACGACTGCGCTGGCATCGAGGTTGCTCAACGCGTTCTTGTCGCCATCCGACAGCGCGCCCTTGGGTGTCACGTAGCCTGGGCGGTTCGCCTTGCGATGTTCGCGCAATGCTTCCTTCTGCCGGTTCAGCTCCATCTGCTGCGGCGTCATGTTGTTCACGTCGCTGGGCGGGAAGAGCTTCGTCGGATGCTCCAGCTCGTTGAAGCACAGCGCGTAAATCGGGAAGAAGCGCTCAACCTGGACTTCTGGGGCTCCCGGCTCTTTCAAAAAATCCTTGTAGCCATCGGCCATCTCGAACTTCAAGCCCGTGGGCTTGTGATACTGCATCCACACGCACACCAGATCGTCGTGGCGCCCGGAAAGATCGTTGCGCGGATTCTGCCGGTACTCCATGCCCGTGGTGGAGTAAGCGGTGTAACTCTGGCCGGTGGAGTTCGCCGATGTCTGGCCACTGATATCGATCTTGTAGAACTCCTTGACCTCATCGGTCGTCATGAAGATTTCTTCAGTGACCCAATCGGCACCGATCCACCCATCGAGCGCGATGCACTTTTTGTCGGGGATGACGCTGGTCGGTTTCGGGAAGTCGAACACCAGGCCTTCACGGATGATGACGGACTGTTGCGCCTGCAACGCCTGCATCGCCAGCCGCAACTCCTCGGCCTCAGCGTCGAGCAGCGTCTTGTCACCCTCGGGGCCAACCTCATCGACGAGCCGCTGAATGTGTGCAAGGCGTTGCTGGGAATCCGCGATCTTCGCCTTGTTGTCCGGCGACAGGTCGGTCTCGCGCTGAAACCCCAACTTCACGTAACCGACAGCGGTTTGCACGGCCGAGCGCACACAACGCTTCATCTGTGACTTGAACGAGGGGATTTGTTCATCGATGTAGTAGTGAAAGCAGCACTCCAGAGTCTTGCCGAGTTTTTTGTACATCTCCTCTTCGGCCTTGCCCTGCTGCACGTCCATCATGATTTGCATCGCCTGCATCGGGTCCGGTAACCCCTGCGCGGCCATCTGCAACTGGTTCATCGTGCCGTCCCAAAACTTGTATTTCAGTTTCGGCCGACACTTCGCGTGCGCGCGCGGGTTCTTCGCGTACAAACTGGCGACCTTCTGGCGCACGAATCGCTGCGTCACGTTGACTTTGTAGTTGCCCTTCGGCCACGAGCGCGACGCGCCGTTCCACGCGACCTCCATGTCTTCGAGCATCTGTTTGAACGAGGGGGCGAAGTGCTTTTTGTCGGCGCGTACAGACTCCTGTAGTTCGAGCACCAGGGCGGCGCGCGCGTCGGGGACTTCAATGTCGTAGCCCTTGATAATCATCACCACACCTCCGCGAGCTGCGGCGCGTCGCGTAACTTTCCTTGGTATTCCATTTCCTTCTTCCACCAGCCAAACGTGCCGTGTTTCAACGACTTCTCGTCGCGCAGCGGCGTGCCCGCGATCAGCTGGAGCACTTTCAACCCCATGATTGAAATTGCGGTCACGAAGTCATCGTTCGTGCCGTGCGGGAAGTGCAGTAGTTCGTGCTTGGCTTCCGGGAACCACGGAGCGGCCCGTGGAAACACCACGCGCCCGGCTTGCATCAGGCCCGCGATGGATTGCGCGATGGCCTCCTTGTTTTTGTGGACCGGGATCGAGTCGATCACGACAGGGATACCGCGCTCGATCTTGCGTTTGTGAATCCACGGGCCTATAGATTTCAAGATCGCCTCGTTCTCGGCGAACCAGAACGAGGGCTTCCACAACGCCACCATGTCGAGCATGGCTTCGACTGTTTGATCGGGGGGTCTGCGATCCCAGTAACAGTCTAGTAACCAAAGGTACTTGTTAGGACAAACCCCCGCGATGAGCATCACCGATGCGTCGTGCTTCTTGCGGTCGGTGCCGATGGCATGGTCACTTGCCGCGTAAATACGCATTTCCTCGGCTCGAGGACGGTTGCTAGACAGATACGTCTTCATCCACGCGGCGCGGAAGAACGCGCCTTCTTCGGGCGAGGGGCGCTGTTGATACAGCGCCATGAACGCCACCGGGTCGAGCCGCTTTTGTGCTTCGAGCCACGCAACGGGGAAACGCGACGGCCACAGCGCCTCACCTGGGCGGCGGTTCATCGGATCATTCAGCTCCGCGATTGCCGGCAGGTTGAGCACCTTCCACTTCGCGGCCTCTTCGCGGTTGTACGCTGGGTTGCGCGGATCAGTTAGGCGTCCAACTACATCGTCCTCGTTCCAGCGTGTCATCACGAGTACTACCGCGGAACCCACGCGCATCTGCCGGGTCAGGAATACCTGCACAAACCAGCGCCAAATTTTCTCGCGGATCGTCGGGGAGTCGGCTTCCTCGGCGTCTTTAATCAAATCATCCGCGATGAGCAGGTGACCGCCGCGCCCGGTTGAGCTCGACCCGCGTCCAACAAAGGAAAGCTGTCCGCCGGCGGCCGTCTTAATTCGATCGGAGCCCTGCGCGCCGGTCTTCAGTTTGCAGAGCGGAAAGATATTTTGATGGCGCGGATGGCGGAGCACGTCACGCACATCGCGGCCAATGTCGCCGGCGTAGTCATCGTTGTAGGTTGCGATGATGGTGGAGCGGTACGGATCGCGCCCCGTGAACCACGATGGAAAGAACTTACTGATCTGCTGCGTCTTGCCGTGGCGCGGCGGCATGGTGACGATCAACCTGGGCCAGAGCCCTTTGTCCACCTGTTCAAGCGCTGCGGCGAGCACCTGATGATGCTTGGCGACTTCGTACATCGACGCCGACAGGTCGTCGGGATCGTCGGGGGAGGGCATGAGCAACTTGCAGTACAGAAGGAAGTTGTCGCGCGCCTCCTTGAAAACCTTCAGACGCTCCAGGGCCTCAAGGCGCGTGCGTAACGCCTCGATGTCTTTCGCTTCCTCGTCGGTGTCAGTAACGCTTTCGCGTGACGATGGCGCCGAAGTTGCGTTTGCGAGCTGGCCGGGTGATCGGAGCAGATCCTGGGGCTCGTTCGCGGTTGTACTGTTTGGCGGCGCGTGTTTTCGCTTCCGTTTCGGCGACGCCTTGGGCGATGAGTTCATCGCGCATTTCCTCGTATTTCTTTGGCATGGCTCCTCTCCGTCGTCATGGCTAGTTAGGGCCGATCCCCTTCACCCGGCTGCCGCAACATCGCCGCGAGGCGTGCGATTGCGTCAGTACCTGCAAGGGCGTGGGTGAAGGGGCCGGCGTTTCTTGTTGTTTCAATGTGGCGCCTCTTCCTGCACTGGCGCGGTCGCATTGGCGGCTGAGGGGGCGATGATTACTTGTCCGGTGGCGATGGCTTGCAGCAAGCTCACCGCGATGTCGTACGCCTCGCGCTGCGTGCGGGTGTGTGGCACCTGATCCAGAAACTGCAACGCATACGTCGCCGCCTGCTGCGGGCTGATCTGTATGGGTTGATTGTCGTGACCGTTTTTCATGTTGCCTCGCTATGCTCGATAAAAAGTGACCGCGTACACGTTGCCGTCCGCAAACGCCATGATTCCGGGGTTGAAAACCCAGATGCGGCGCGTGCCGGAAACACTCGTGGATGTGCGCGCGGAGCGCGTTGCGGAGCGCGTCTCATTGGCGCTGCCGCCTTGGAAGAAACCGAACACGCTCATGCTGGACCAAGAGGCATCGGCATCGGCCGGCGCGCCGCCCGCGTTGTTGAGCGCGATGTTCAGATTGTCGTCATCGTTCCACCACAGGCCAGCCAGGGTGTTCGCGCCGACGACGTTCGTGCTCACAGAACCAATGCCGCTGCTTCCCGTGATGAGGCCGCTGGTCGCAAACCCCAAATTCGTCCGGCCGAGAGCGGCTTCCAAAAAGTTGCCGGCGGTCATGCTGAGCGGATCGGCATTGATGCTCATGAAAATCTGCGCCAGATCGACGCCGGCCGATTGAAATCCGGTGTTCGCTATCGCAGTGCTTGAACCACGCGGCTCGAAGCGCTGACTCAAATCCACGCCGCCGTTACTCAAGAAATTCACGTTCGCCGCCGCCGCGCTCGTGCGAGCCTTAAACAGCACGTCCAGATCGCCGCGTGCGGGGATGGTGTAGCCGGTTGTCATGCAGCCGCCGTGTTCTGTTCCTGCCACGCCGCCAGTAGCAGGATGGCGAGGCGGTCATAGGCGACGGTCTTGCCGTCCGAGAGCTGCGGGCAGACATCGTGAACTTCTTCGGCGATGAGGCCTAACTGTTCGTGATCGCTGCCGGTCAATAGCCGATACAAAATCGGGCGCAGGCGCGAGAGGATGTCTGACACTTTTGAGGGTGCGCCGGTCTCGCGTTTGATAGCCCGCGAGGATGTGGCGTTAAACGCCGGTGCATTCACACCGGCCGAGGTGAAGGTCGCCGCGACTGTCGCGCCGGCGCTGATGCCAACGACGTTGGTTGTCGAGCGATACATACCGCTATCAGGGTCATTCTCGAACGCATATCCGGGCGCGGCAGCCGTGCCGTCCGCTCCCTGCATCGGCAAGCGCAGTGTATGAACCGTGGTGGTCCAGCTCGCACGAAAGGTCCCACCGGTAGTTAGACGAAGGTCGTCGGCACCGCCCGAATAAAAACCGGTGTTGATGTCCGAGGAGAACGTATACGAGGGCGCGCCGACGGTTCCATCGGCTCCGCGAATATTTACCGTGAGGGTCAGCGTGCCGGCCGAGAGGGTCACAACGCCCGTACCGCCAACGGCGAAACCTAGAACGCCGGTCCCGACGCGATACATGCCGAGATTTGTTTCGCCAGTGAACGAGTAGGTAGGCCCTGCGGGCGCACCGCCCGGGCCGCGAATCACGCCGCCCGTGGTCACAACGCCCGTACCGAGAAAGGCGTACGTTGACGCGCTGCCAGTGAGATCGCCAAAACTGATGTCGGTAACGCCGACGCCAGTGCCGCGCGTCACGGTCAGAATATTGCGCGAGCCAGTGAGCGCATCATCGTAGGTTCGCAACGTCAATACTTTAGCGGCGATGCCGATGGCCCAATTTTTCTCATCGGCCGCCCCATCCGTCTCACTGAAGCGGATGATGGGCGACGTGCTTGCGAAGGTGTGCGTCCCTGTCCACGTCGGCGCGATGGCCTGCGAGAGTGCCGGGGCACCATCGGAGCGCATGGCGGTCGTGGCGACACCGTTGACCGCCGCGAGCCCGATGGTGCTCGTCGGGTCGGCTACCGCTCCGCCGCTGCCTGAACTAGATAGAATGAATACGCAGTTAAGGTCCGCATTGTTAGGAAACGGCGTACCGAGAGAATTGATGTGCGTGACCGGCACCGACCACCATCCGGTGTTGTTAGTCGCGGGTGCCGCAACCTGAAAAACCACGGCCTTGCTCGCGTCGTTTCGCTGCTGGATGTAGATGCGGTTTCCGGCCTGCAAGAGCGACAGGATGGTATTGGCGTCAAAATTGGTGAACGCCAGCGAGTTGACGTGCAGCGCCGTCGTCGTCGTAAACGCGGTGTTGTTGAAGGCGAGTTTTTGCGCGCCGGGCTGCGCGACCAGAATCGAGCTGTTGAAGTTGTAGCCGAGTTCAATCGCGCCGCCGCCCGGCGTGCGCCACGCGACCGGCAGTCCCGGACCTTGCGATGAGAGGACTTGCCCGGAGATACCTTCCACGCCTGCGGCTTGCATGAGGCCGGTGAAATTGGTGCCGCCGCGAAAAGTCACGAGGCCGGTGCCGAGGAAGTTATACGCCGGGTTACTGGTCGCGTTGCCGAAGTCAACGACCGTGATGTTTTGACTGTTGCGGGTGGCTTTAAGAAAGTTTGTGCCAACGGTGTCGGTGAAGTTCCACGCCGAGAAATTTAGCTCGCCGTCGTCGGCGTAGAGAAACCACTTGCGGTTGTCAGCGGTAACGTCCGATTCAAAAAGTAGAATTTGCGGGGCCGCACTGGTAATGATAATTCCGCCCGGATGTCTAAACTCATGAAGTCCGGTCCACTGCGGTCCAATAGATTGATCGAGCGCGGGCGCGGCGTCCGCGCGCATACCGGCGGTGCTAACGCCGTTGACGGGTGTTAGGCCGACGAGTGCGGTGGGATTGGCGAGACCGCCTGCGCCCGGTGGGCCTTGTGGGCCTACGGGGCCGGTGATCGAAGTCCAGCTCGCCGGATCACTCGGGTCACTCGGATCGGTGAGAACGTAGACTTGTGGCGGCGTGCCCCATGTGGCGTACACGAGGCCAAGCGGCAGATCGTTAGTTAGGTCCCATTCATCGAATGCGGCTCCTATGTCGGCCTGTCCGCTGCCAAGATCAATTTCGGTGACGGAGTTGTAGCTGCGCGCGCGGATCGCCCACCACTTCGCAGAAAACATGCCGTCATCGACCGCTTCGGGCCAGCCGGGCGGGGCGGGCAGCACCGGGCCGGTGAGTAGTTCGGCCCACTTGAAGGCCATTTCCTCGTGCAGCTCCGCTTGCGCGACTGAGCCGGCGGTGTCGTTGGCGGCTTGCTGAGAGGCGAGCGCGGAGTCGGCGGACTCCCCGGCTGACAACGCCGCTGCGTTCGCCGCGTCCTGCGCGATGCTCTGCGAGGCGCCGGCCATCGCGGCGGCGCCGGAGGCTTCCGCTGCGGAAATGTCGGCCGCGTCGGCAGAGGCATCCGCTGCGGCGGCTGATCCAGCGGCAGCGGATGCGGAGGCAGCAGCAGCAGCTGCGGCAGTTTCTGCGTCGGCGGTGATGCCGTCCGCGATGCCATCAAGCAGGCCGTCTTGGATCTGGTCTTCGCCAACAGAATCGTTGGCGAGCGCACCATCGGCGCGCTGAATGAGCGCGAGGTTATCTTGCGTCGCGGTGAGCGCGTTCGATACGTCATCGAACTCGGTATCGAGCGACACGCCGGGCTTGGGCTGCCCTGGGTTGGCCGCTTCCCAGTCGGTAAACGAAAACGACCGTTCGTAGGTCGGAGGGTAAGCCATCGCGACTCCACTCCACACCAACACCTGAGCCCCGCGCGCACGTATACGACACGCGCCGACAGAAGTCTATCGTCACCAGTAATACTTGTGCGGCTTGCGGTTGTCTGGCCAGCGCCAGTGATCCTCGAGCCCGCGTTCAACGAGGTGTTCGAGATGGTTGGACACGCGGCGGGCAGGGCGCGTCATCATTTCGCGAATCCAGTAGCCGGGCTCGTTCATGCACTGACGGTCATAGCCGCGCCACGGCCGGCGCAGATACTTGAGCGACATGTGTTGCAGGAGAATGTTGAGCTTGCGCACGCGCGCGACCGCCTGCTGATGGCGGCGGATGGACCGAGACATAGAAACCTCCGTGGAAGTACCTATGGCATTGGCTCGTCCTCCGGCGGATTGGCCGGCGCTGGCCATTCACCTGACACCTGACCGCCCTTGTTCTCGTCAGCATCGCCAAAGGCTTTCTCAAGCTCATCGTCCATCTTCGTTTTGTCCTCTTGCGTGAGGAAATCGAAGATCGACTTGTCTTCGTGGCCGGCGATCATCGCTTGGAAATCGTGCAGCTCTGAGTCGAAGTGCTCGATCGAAAAGTAAACGCCATAGTGCAACTGCATGTGCGTTGCGACTTCCCCGATGGTGGCGAGCCCCATGATGTAGCCGGCCTCGGCCATGTCCTTGAGCGTGATAATTTTAATCATCCCAAAACCTCCAGCACTTTCACTCCGGCGCTGCGCGCGCGACGCACCATGTCTGCCGTCCCATCGCCGCCGGGGAAGGCGACGACGATATCGGGCTTGCCTTCAGTCAACATGCGCTTATTGCGCATCGGGCCTGCGGCAAAACCGTAGTTGCTCCAGTCAGCCCAGAAGGTGTCGTGCTGCACACCGCGCGTGGCCGCCCAGGCGCTCGCGTGCGAATCCACGCCAGTCGCGCCGCCTTCGATCAACCAGTCGAAGTGGTGTTCGGCGTGCAGCACGTCCAAATCCCGAAATATCTTCTCGCGGTCTGCAAAATGCCGACTGCCGCACACCAGCACCTTCATCGCAATGGGTCCGCATCACGCCATTCCCAGCCGAACACCCAGCGCATCGCGAGCCGATGCAGCCAGTGCGGGCGCTTGGGCATCTGCACGCCCAAGCCCACATGCACGCCGCCAATCCAGTACGCGCCCGCCGGCTTCGCAAATTCGGCAAATTTGAGTGGTTCAGGCTCGCTCATCTATCTACCTAAAACGTAAAAATACTGATCGATGGTCCAGGCGCGAAGTTTGCTGTAGCCGATTTTTGAGCTGCCGTCAGCGAATGTGCCCGAGAGCACAACGTCATCGCGGTCCGCGCCTAACGGGATCGGTGCATGATAGTCGGAGCCCGGATTTTTCGGGTCAATAGTTTCGTCCGGCACATCGGGCCACCCGCCCGCATCCTCGACCGAATCAATGAATTGTGAGGAGGTCGAAACGTCGCCCCGGATGCGCGCGTCGATTTGATCCATGACCTTGTTGACGCCGCCCTTGTAGCGATAGCGGCGCGCGGGCATACAACCGACCGTCGTGCGGATCAGTTGCGCGAAGGCGAGCAATTCCTGTACGCGTGGGTTCAACGGATCGGCACACGGCCTGAGCACCCCATCGTAGTTGAACCCCATGCCGAGCGGCCACGCGCCACGGCGCAACGTCGGGCGTAGATAGTCCGATGGGTGCGAGGTAATCATGCCCTCCTGTGAGTCGGGCTGCGGCCAGCCGAACACGGTATTGAACGCGAGATGCCCGCTTGAGCCGGGAGTGACAGTGCCGACCTTGGCGAAAATAATCTCACTACCCTGGTTCGGCCCCTTCACCGACACGTTGCCCACCGCGTTGCACTGCATGGTGCGATCCGCTTGCGCGTTCCAGTCGCCGTTATCACTGATGTTGAGCGCCTCACCGCGCCCGATGCTGGGCCGCCCGTGGTTGTAGTGCAGGTTGTTGATATGCGCGTGATTGGGTGCCGCGACGAACGGGTTACGATCGGTCGTGTGCGCGTAGAGTGATTGCATCGATAGCGAGTAGTCAGCCTTGCCCGTGATGATGGGACCAAAACCGTGATCCTCGCCTTCCTCGTGATCGCCCGACGCGAAGCCTTCCGGGTGGTGCAGCGGGTCATACGCCGCGCCGCGTATCCATGAGGTGCCTTCTTGCTCGTACCAAATTTCCACCGCCTCATCCATCGAGAAACGCGCCTCGCAGTTAATGAACGCGACCCGGCCAACGTCGCCGCCATCAGAGCCTGCTTGCAACGCGTCGCGCTGATCGGATTTGAATTTGCCCGATTCGGCCGAAGGCTTGTCGCCGACCCACGAGGGTAGGTGCCAGATGCGCGAGTTGGAGCCTTGCACGCGTAGCGATGCCGTTTGTACGAAAAGACCCGCGCCCGGCGCGGCGTGCCCGATGTAATCGAAGTTCTCTCGCTTGGGTGCATTCATGGCGCGCCCGAGGTGTACGTACCCGCCCACCAGCGGAATGATCCACTTGGAAAAATCCTCGCCCTGATCCGCATACCAGCAATACCAGAACGTGCCCGAATAACAGTTAGGCCCGCGCGCAGAATCGCTCCCGCCCTCATTGTTGCTCTTGGTCGAGGTGACGAAATAAATTTTCGAGGGCTTGTCGCCGTTGCTCACATCCATCGCAGGGCCGCCGACGCCGGGCAGTGCGGATAGGTAGGGCGTGGATTGATAGGGCCAGCGCTGAAAGTTCATATGTTTAACTCCCGAATTAGTTTGATCGCCGTGCATTCACCACGCACCACGCCGCGCCGGCATATAGCAGTGCCGAACATAGGGTCCACCCGGCGACCCACCACGCCGATGCGTCAACAAAAAACGCGCATAGGGCATTCTGCGCGAACAGCGTGCCGCCCACCCCGTAGCACTCCGCGCGTCGCATCCCGTTCACTGCTGCCAGCTACTCGGCACGTGCGGCTCCCACTCCATCTCGTGCAGGTTCTTGCTGCTCATGTACGCATTGACTTCAAGGGCGAGCAGGCTGGTTAAAAAGTTCACGTCCTCCTCGCTGTAGCCCGAGGATCGAAAGTGCGTGAGTAGTCTGAGCACGAGACTCGCGCCAGAGAAAAAAGACGCCTTCGGAATCTCTTTCGCGGGCAGCTTGCTCTGTTCGCGAAATGACTGAAAGCCTGAGTCGATGAAGTCCGCCAGCTCGCAGAGCACGCGGACGTTCTGCTGTTCAGGATGGATCATCATGGCCCCTCCCTGGGATTCACGCGTTGCCGGATTTCTCGTGTTCGGGCGCCGGCGTCGTGTTGAACTCCGCGACCTCCACGCCCAACACCTCACGCACCATCAAGCGCGCGGCGTCCTCCATCATCGAGCGGTACGTCGCCCACAGCTCCGGGCTCGCATCGAGCAGCGTGCGGCGCACCGTTGCCAGCAGCTCCGCGCTCTCCATCGTTCCCTGCTGCGCCAAGTAGCAGCGCACGAATTCGCCTTCTGAGCGAAACGCCAGACGGAAAGGGGAGACCAACTCCTTCGCGCTCATGCGTTCACGTCTTCGGCGCGCGCCGGCGCATCGCCTTCCAGAAACGGAAATTCCTCTTTCGGCGCCGCGCCTTCCTCTGGCGCAGTGACGCTAAGCGGCGGGCCGAAAATCGCCAGCGCATTACCCGGATCGTTCGTCTCCATGACTTTGCGTGCGCGGCGCAACTGGTCGCGCTCATCGGAGGAAAGCGCCTCAGTTGGCGCGGGCGGTGTCGCCGCCTCGCGCACCTGGGCGCGCAACCGATACAGCTCCTCGCGCTCATCGAGTGAGAGTCGTGGCGCCCCCTTTCTTGCCTTCTTGATCGGCACGGGCCGCGCCGGCCGTTTCACGGGCCTGTGTTTCGCCTTTTTCATAACCGCCTCGCTAGTGATCGTTGTCGAGTTCTATGCCGGCCTCATCGAGCTGGCGCTTCATGTCCCCTTCGGTGCGACCGTAGAAAATCACGACGCTGCCGCCTTCAAGACCCAGGTCCTTCAAATCAATGCTGATCGGTTTGCCTTCCATCAGATATTCGATGTTCTTCGCCGACAGGCCGAACACCAGCCTGTCACCCGCCCTCGCTTTGAGCATTCAACTTTCCTCGATGTCTGCAATAATTTTGCGTATGCGGCCCGCCAAGCTCTCCAACAGGCGCGCCAGATCGATCATGTCGTCGCGCTCCTTGGCGCTGTCAGCCACGTCGAGCAGTGCATCGACGATGGCCGATAAGTCCCAGCCGCCCAACTTCTCGCCGTCGACGATGAGCTGAAGATCCCAGTCCTCACCGAAGGTCAGCGTGCTCTCTTCGAGCAGCGCGAGCAGTTCATCCAGATCGCTCATAACCCGCCCCTGTCGGCAAGATCCTGAACAATCTGCGCCACTTCCGCCGAGTCGAAATCCTCGTTAACTTCCGGCAGAACCCGTTTTCTCCACAGCGGCCTGCCAATGGTTTGCTGACGCAGCGCGTAGACGGCGAGCACGCGCGGCACCACGGATCGCTTGAACAAAAATCTCCCCGTGCGTGTGCGCGCGTGATCGATGTAGCGATGTGCCGCGTAACCTCGGATGGTCGCGCCGCACAGGCCCGTCAAGCGGCCAACCGCCTCGGCGCTCAAGCTGTAGCGCTCCTTGGCGCTCACTCGGCCCCTCCGGCAGCCTCGATGGCCTTCTTGCCAGCCTGGATCGCTTCCCACGGCTGGCCGGACTCGGAGGGGTAGAAGGGCTTCTCGGCGTGCATGGTCTTGGCGATCAACATCGCGAACAGCCGGTCTATCGCCTCGTGCTGTGCGATGCAGGCGGCTAACAACTGCTGATTAATTTCATCACTCATTGGCTACAGCCCCCGGAGCTTCTGGCTGCGCCAGACTCGCCTTCTGCTTTGCAGTGGAGAGAGCCTGACGATACGGAGCGCACTCCTCACACGGCTCGTAGGGCGGACCACCATCCATGTCCCAGGTGATCTGAAGGCCTGAGCCACCGCAGCGACAGCGTTTGACCGCGAGGCGCAGGGCGTCGATCAGGATGGCATTGGGGTTTGGCATCGCGGGGTAGATAGAAATTTTAGGAGGGGGTCGAAAATAGAAACTCAGCGCCGAGGCGGCGCGGCGGCCGGGGGCGCGGCTCGTTGACTGCCGGGCGGCGCTGCCGTTCGGACCATGTGCCTAGCAGGCATGTGGACGGGGCACGTAAGGCATTGACGCGCCGACACTTCACGACGCGAGAGTCCTGCCGCCTGCCCGCTGTCTGGCAACCCTGGTATCAAGTTCGGCGCGTGTTGCCTCGATGAGCGCTGACAGTTCGGTGACCGTGAGCTCACGGACAGACTTGACCGGCGGCGAGTGGTCGCGCTTCAGATCGCCGGACACCTCCAACGCAGTGCGGACGGCAAGCACCTGGGCGCGAAGATCCGTGTGATCGCGGCTGACAAGTTGTTCCAGTTTCACCAAGGCCCGCTTCCCAAGCCGCTGAGCCCTTTCCCTTCCGGCAAGTTCAACAGCCTGCCGCGTGTCAGGGTCACGGCAGAACGACGCACAGTCACGCTGCGATGCGAAGCCGCACTTCTGCCGGATGTAGCTTTGCGAGCAGCCGGCCGCGAGCAGCGTCACGGCGAGTTCGTGATCAGGTTCGCCGGCAACCTGGGCGGACTCATTGCCGGCCAAGTCATCCGGCCAAAGCGTTTCAAGTTCGTTCTCTGTAGCCGTCATAGTCAGTACTTGTAGACAAACATAGTCGGTCTAAGTCAGTTCCATTCTTAGTCAGACTATTAAACCAAGTCTGACTACCACGCCCGCCCCCCTCCCGCGTGATGCTGCGCGTTTGTGCGATGCGGTCACAAGAGTCTACCGGTGCGTGTACGTCCGCTGTATGGGACTTGTCGCCACTTGTCGGAGATTGTCGGTGCGTGTACTGTCCGGGGTGGCGCAAGCCGTGGCAGGGTGGTTCCTGCCGCGCAACTCGTGCCGCAACTGTAGGAGTTCACATGCATCCGTTTGCACTGCCGCGCGCATCGCGCCGGCCCGTAGCTGTCCGCAGCTACTTCCATCAGCCGCGCACTCGCGTGGTTTCCACTGTCAACCCGTTCCGTCCTGACATTGCACGCATCGCGCTCGCGGTCGTGATCGGCTTCCAGCTCGTGATGCTCGTCGCCTGCGCGGTGCTCGCGTGAAGGGCCGCTCAACAATCACCGTACTTCCGGTGACAGCGCCCGCGCCCACGGTTCACGCGTTCAACTCTGGTCGGCTGTACACGACTGCCGGCCAGCGCATCGCGTGGACTGTGCTCGCATCCGGTGACGTGTTGATCTGCGACCTTGATCGGCAGATTGACGGCTACGTCCTCGCCTTCCCCAAAGACTTCGCGCCCACAGATCGCGACGTGCTGCACGCGTACGACTTGGGCGGCCGCATGTCATGGTCGGACGAAGTCGCAGCCCTTCGCCCCTTGCTGGCGGCCGCTGCGCGTCTTGTTCCGGCGGTGCGACTGTGAGCCCGCGTTGGGATGTGTCGGCCCACCGTCGCGCCCGCATCGCACACATGCGCAAAGCCAAGCGCGCTGCTGAGTTCGCGCGTGATCCGGCTTGCGATGTGACAACGCGCCGGATCTGGCGCGAGCACGCGCGGCAGCACGTTGCCGCTGCGCGCCGTGAGCACTGGTTGCTGGTCGCGCAGTCCCGCGCGATCAGCGCCGGGATGTTCTTCCGTAAGACCATCGGCGCGCACCTGCGCGCCACTGCGAGCCGCGCCGCGTAGCGCGCTCCCTGTTGGCCATGCTCACGCGTGGCCAATGGGGGAGCGCACTACCGCGCCCCACAACTGTAGGAGCTACGCACATGCAGAACGTAAAGACCGAAGTCAAAGGGAACACGCTCACGATCACCGTGGACCTGTCCGCGCGCCTGGGGCCGTCGAAGTCCGGTAAGTCGGA
Source organism: Bryobacteraceae bacterium (assembly GCA_035650295.1). GTDB lineage: Bacteria > Acidobacteriota > Terriglobia > Bryobacterales > Bryobacteraceae > JAFLBB01. Next base: position 43,448 of record DASRHX010000677.1, read on the forward strand.
TCTGATCGCGACCACGTCGGGCAACGCGAGTGTTAACGCGCCCGGCGTTGGTGCCGTGAAGATCGGATTGAACGTGTACACCGGCCGCTGATCGCCGCGCCTCATGTACCGGGGTTCACTCCGGTACATGGGGAGCGGCGAATGGTTCGCACGCTCGCACACTGTAGGAGTTCAACTCATGCCCGATGTACTCGACCAACTCGCACCCGTGCCCGGCATCGCCGCGCACCAACTCTACAAGCGCAACGCGGACGGCAGCTACGCGCTCGCCGACACTGCGACGATTTGCAAAGTCGCCGACGTGCGCGGACGGCTCGCACTGCGCAAGGGATCGCCCGTGATGTCCGCGCCCGCCAATACGCGCGCGTTCCTGCGCGCGCACCTGGGCACGTTGGAGCACGAAGTTTTCGCCATGCTGATTCTCGACAATCGCCACCGGCTGATCGAATACGTCGAGCTGTTCCGGGGCACGATTGACGGGGCATCGGTGCATCCGCGCGAAGTCGTGAAAGAAGTCCTGAAACGAAACGGGGCGGCCGTGATTTTCTCGCACAATCACCCTTCCGGCGTCGCCGAAGCATCGCAGGCGGATGAACTCATTACGCGCCGTCTGCGCGATGCGCTCGCACTGATCGACGTGCGCGTACTCGATCATCTGATCATCGGCGCGGAAAACACGCTGTCTTTTGCCGAGCGCGGGATGATTTGAGCGATATCCCTGTTGCGCCTGCTCACGCGGGCGCAATGGGGAAATCACTCAACCTGTAGGAGCGAATGACAATGGACGAAAAACAATTTCACGCGCTCGCGGCGGATATCGCCAAGGCGTTAGGGGGCGCGGTCACGCGTCGCAATGACACAGGCAATCCGCCCTTCGCGGACTTCGGCACGCGCGACGCGCTGCCCTTGAACGTCGCCACCGTCTGGAACGATGCCAGCAAGCTGCGGATATCCGTGGTCATGCCGCGCAAAGAGGACAGCGCTTGCCGGTACAGCGTGCGCGATATGTACGCGCGCAACGAGGTGACGCCGGACACGGAAATCGGCGTCAGTGCTGCCAAAGGGGCGGAGCGCATCGCGGCCGATATCAAGCGCCGGCTGATACCTGGGGCGACCGATGCACACCGGCGGGCCGTCGAGCGTCGCAACGCGGACAACGCCTACCGGGCAGCAAAAGCGGCGACCGTCGCGCGACTGTGCAAGGCGCTTAAGTGCGAGGCGCGCGGCGAAATGGTGTACGCGGGCGCGTGTTCCTTTCAGGTATCGGGGCCGGAATCAATCCAGATCGATCGGCTGTACGTGACGCCCGATACCGCGCTCAAAATTCACGCACTACTGAAAGCCGATAAGGGGGGCGAATGACGCACGCGCGCTTCTAACACGCTGACGAGCCCGGAAGGGCGAAACCCGCGCGACGCGGGTCCGTGTTTCAAACTGTAGGAGTTTCGACCATGCCAAGAAAGAAAGCCGCGCCCGAAGGGCGCGAAACAAACGCGGACTTTGTCGCGCGCGTGATGGAGTTCTCGAAGTCGGGACCGCTCGCGCAACTGTTCGTCATCGAATCAATCCGGCGATACGCGGAGGCGTGCGCGGATGCGCCCCCGGAAAAGATGCAAACGGGGTTTATCTCCGGCGCGCAGTGGAAGCGTTGCGCGCAGGAAATTCACGCGGAGGTAACGCGCCACCTGGGCGAGTGAAACCAGTCAAGGGCGCACAAGGATGCGCGCCCCTTCGCTGGTTTCACATGTCCAAACTGTAGGAGTAATTCATATGTTCACTGTCACTGTTTCACACAACACACTGCGCGCACTGGCGCTCATCGCCCCCAAAGACGATGTGCGTATTTATCTCAACGGCCTGCTGATCGACACCACGACTCCGGGGCGCGTAATGCTGGTCGCGTGCGATGGACACCGGGCGCTCGTCGTCGGCAATGCCAAGGCCGGCGGTGATATCGACAGCCACCTGTCTCGGGGTCAATTTATCGTGCCGATTGAGGCGATCACGTCGGCCAAACCCGTGCGCAAAGATCCGATTGAAATTCAGATCGATCCGATCACGGATATTCGCGCGGACTACACCGTACGCGGGAAATTGACCGGAACCGGGCGCACGATTGACGGCCGTTTCCCGGACTGGCGGCGCATCATTCCGACGCTGCGCACGGGGCAGGGCGAACTCGCACACTTCAACCTGCAATACCTTGGGGACTTTGGGCGCGCGGCGGAACTGCTCGACTGCAAGTACCCGCACATCGTCCACAACGGGGAGTGCGCCGCGTGGATCAACCTGGGCTCTGACGCGTTCGGTATCCTCATGCCGATTCGCGGGGATACCGTGGTGGGCTGCGGCGGTATCGTGACGTGGCTCGACGCGGTAGCGCCGGAGTACGTAACCAAGAAGGCCGCGTAACCCGCTGATGATGGCCCGCGAGAAGGGCCGAAACGCCGCGAGGCGTCCGGGTATGAAAAACGTGTCAAGCAATTTTTGTTGGGGAAACCGGGAGCGCGGTTTCCCGGAATCGCCGGCAAACTACCGCGCGAACGAAGGGGCGCAAAAACACGTTTGATAAAATAGTGTTTCGCGCGTCAATCGCGGCGCGCGTCAACTGTAGGAGCAATGATGACTAATACAAAGATGGCGAAGCTCGTCGCCGACTTGGACCGCGCCGAGTCCAAGATGCTGCGCGCATTTACCAAGTGGTCGAAGCTGCGCGCCCAAGTGCGACGAGCCGGCGCGAAGCTCGACAAGGGCGGGGCGGCGAACGAGTTGGGGAGCGAGTACGAACTGTCCGAAATGGCCAAGGCGGCGGGCGTGAAGCCGCGTGCGTGGCCAGCGCGCAAACACAAGTAGAGCATTGCCGGTCGCGCATCCGAAAGGGTGCGCTTCCGGGAATTCTCAACCTGTAGGAGTCGACATGAAATTACATCACGATGAAACCGCCACGATACTCGCGGCGCTGCGCTGGTATCAGCGCGCGCTCGTTGCGCGCGGCGAAGTTCCACCGACGGAAGTCGCCGCCATCGCCACCAACGAGGGCGACTTGGAGCCACTGGACAGCGCTGGCGTCGATGATCTGTGCGAGCGCATCAACTGCGACACCGATGGAATTGGGGCCGATGAATCCGCGCAACGCATCGCGTGTTCGGTGAATGCCGTCACGCAGATTGTCGCGCTGCTCGACGGTAAGGAATGGGATTCTGAAACCATCTGCGCGGTCGCAAACATCTTGCGCGAGGAAGGGTTTCCGGTGCGCGATCTGGATGACGAGGAGGAAGCCGATGGCGGATGAAACTCGGTACACCTGGGCGCAACTCGAAGCCGCTGCGTGCATGTGGCAACACGTATGGGACGCAATACACCGTCGTAGAACAGGCGGCGATCCGTGGCTGGACTATCGCGACGCCTACGGAACCGTGGCCCTACGGTGCGCGGTAATTTCTCACGCGCCGACATTGTTGGCTGCGTACGAAGCGGCACTCACGAACGGGTACAAAAAGGACTTCGATCTGGATTTCGTTCCGAACTACATGAAGGACCACGTCACGCGTATCCTCACGTGAAGTCACTGATGAGCCCGTGCGATCCGGGCGAAACGGCGGGAGCCGTCTGACTATTCAACTGGGAGCAGAAAAATGAGAAAGATGATTTTCGCAATGGCGGTACTGGCAGCCGCACCAGCATTCGCGGGGTCGGCATTCTGGACTGGCAATGTGCGATATGTGACAACCGTGTCCTATCAACAGGGCGTGAACTGTGAGTACAACTACAACGGACAACTGTTCTGGCGTACGTTCGTTGGCTCATCGTGCCCGTCCACGGTGGAGGTGTACTGAAAGGACACTACCTGCGAGGCAGGAGCCGTAACCGTAACAACGGCGAGTGAACCCCGGCGGAGTTAATTCCGACCGGGGTTTACTTTTTTGGGGTCTTCACGATTCGCGAATAGCGAATACGCCGGCCGCGTATCTGCATGTTCGTTTCTACTTTCAACCGCCACTCAAGCCACGCGGCAAGCTCCTGCTTCGCGCGCGTCTCGTCCATGTAGTAGCGCGGAAAACCGTCCTGCCAGTCGATGTCCTCGACGCCGAAAACTTTTCCATCCCAGTGACCACGGTCGCAGTACGCGTTACGCGGCGCGAGTGTCACGTATGCATTACCGATCCGGTAAACCTGACAGCCCCAATCCTCGTGGAAAAACCACTCGCGCGAGGGGGTGTCTTTCACGGCTTGGAAGGTTTGATCACGCGTAGTTGGTTGCGCTTCTCGTTTCTGCCGCCGATGCCGCGAATCGCCCCGCGCTCACGATCCGGCAGTACGTCACGCGGCGCTTGGAAAAGACTATCGAAAGAATTCTCGTAGATGATGCCGGCACCTTGCACTGTGATGCTCTTCTTGCCGACGCGCAGCACTTCAACGAGCAATCCCGAATGGCCGACGATTGCGCACAGTAACTGTCCGCGCTTGAACACTGCCTTTGCCATGTCAGCGATCCCTCGTGGCAGTCATGGTGATCTGGTGCAGCCAGTAGGGATCGAACCTACGACCTCTCCCATGTCAAGGGAACGCTCTACCGCTGAGCTATGGCTGCGTGGGCCGGGAGTCTACAATCGGTTGACCGGCCCGCGCGAGCCCTCCCGGATACCCTCTTAAAAGAGTGGTACGCCAAACTGGTCCCGCAATGGGCAGGCGAGCAGTCAACAAGTAGTCTAAAGCCTATAAAACAAGGCATTCGCACGCGTTTTACCTATGGTTGACATAAACAAGGGTCGATAGCATTCTGTCGGCCGCTGTCAGTCACTCGCGCGTAAGTCACTGTCTTATCAACTACCCATGTTCGGAATGTCGACATCTGGCGGTTGATGAAACCATGCTTTTTGCGCTAGTGTGGCAGGCGATGGGCAGGCAGAAAGTACCAACTTTCCAATGTGCATGATGCGGGCAGGCGCGGTCGCGTAGCCCAGTGGTAAAAATTCAAACGAGGAACTGTAGGCATGAGACGTTCAAACACGATGATTTCCGAGAAGTGGCTGGAGAAGGTCACCAAGGCGCGCGACCCGCAAAGCTGCGGCAAGTGCTACACCGATTCAGAAGTGCGCGGGCTGGTGCTGTGGATCTCGACCGATGGGGTCGTCAGCTTCACCTTTCGTATGCGTATCGGCGGCAAGAAGGGCAAGC
>DASRHX010000678.1:0-4853 GCA_035650295.1 Bryobacteraceae bacterium
GGATTCGATCGGCTCGGTGTTCAGGCCGGACCTGCCGGGCAGGTCGCTATAGGAGTCGAGGAGCCACGCACCGCGGGAACCGAGAGCGCCGTCCATGGCGCGCTTGATGGCGCGCACGGTGAGGCGGTGTTTTTCGGAGTCAATGATCCGATATTGCGCGCCCTTGGCGGCGAGCGCTTCGTTCGATTCGTTGAGCATCATCCAGAGGCGGACGTCGAGCTTGTTTTCGGAGCGCAGCGTGCGAAGGAGATCGATGGTTTCAAATGATGAGCCAGCATCTTGAAAACTGGTGACGCCGTTGCGGAGGCATTCCTTGAAGGCGGAGGCAGCTTCGGCGCGCGCGTCGGCACTGCGTTGCGCGGGCGAGCGTCGGGCGAGGTAGTCGCCGTAGGCCTTGCGAACGAGAGTCTGCGCTCGTTCGTTCAACAGCCCAGTTGGATTGCCTTGCGCATCGCGCAGGATTTCGCCGCCCTCGGGATCTTTGGTGTCGCGGGCGATCCCGGCGAGTTCCATCGCCTTTGCGTTCACCATGCTGGCGTGGCCGGAGGCGTGCGTGAGCAGCACGGGATTGTTGGGAGCGGCTTTGCTCAGATCCGCGTGAACGGGGAAGCCTTGCACGGCGGGCACGGGCGGCGACTCCCATTTCGATTGATGGAAGCCGCGGCCGACAATCCAGTCGCCGGGCTTGGCTTCTCTGGCGGAAGCCGCGACCATGGCGGTGATGTCGCGCCAGCCGCGAGCATCGCGCAAATTGAGATTGCGCTGGAACTGCCCGAGTCCCATGAAGTGACCGTGGCCTTCTATGAAGCCTGGTATGACGAGCGCTCCCTTGGCATCGATGACGCGGGTCTTCGGGCCCGTGAACTCAGCCATGGCGGCGTTGGCGCCGAGGCCGATTATGCGCTCGCCCTTCATGGCGATGGCTTGCGCGGTCGTGGGAGCTTCGAGTGTGACGACCTTTGCGTTGCGAACGATCAGGTCAGCTTGCTGGCGCACGAGTTGCGCGGGCAGCTGGGAGGCGGCGAGGAGGATAAGTAATGTGCGGTGCATCGATCAGAGCGTCTGATTGGTTTTCAGTTCGACTTGCTTTCCTGATTTCCGATCGACGAGGATCAACTTTCCCGCTTCGAGCCGGACGTCGTCCACCTGCTCGAAGCCCGCAGGTGCGTGGGCGTAGAACATGAGGAAGCGCGTGGAGATTTTCGATTTTGCGGGTAGCCAGCGGTACGTGGGAACATCGAACAACTTGTTCATGTCGACGACGACGCGGCGGGGAAGGTCGTAGGGCTGCGTGCCGAATTCGAGGCCGCGGGCAAGGTTCTTTTCGTTGGTGTAGTTCATCCATTCCTGGAGCCAGGGGTATTCTTCGCGGCGCAGAAGGTAGCCGAATACGAGGCCTTTGTCCTTACGAATGGCGGTGACGAAGACGTGCTTGCGCGCGGGATCGAAGGCGCAACCGGTGTGGTCCATCGAGTTCGGTTGAGGAGGGACGGCGCGCAGATTCGTTGTGCCGCCGGCCTTAATCGGCGCGTTGGGATACGTGAACTCTTGCGAGCCCACAAGGCGGTTCGGATCGGGGCGCCCGGGGGGCGTTTCGCGAGGACGCGTCTGGCAGCGGCCGACGGAGGCATCGACGACGGTGACTTCGGGCGACAGAAACGGCGAGCCGATGGTCGCGTGTTCGGCCCAATTCACGGGACGGTCGAAGGCAAGCAGGCTTTCCAGTTCGCTATCGACGGCAATGACAGATTCGCCATCAAGCAGGGAGACTTTGCGCGTGAGGACTTCCTGCACTTTGGGTAGCGCCACGCGGAAGGTGACTTGTGCGCCGTTGCCTTCGCGGCCGGCGGCGATCTGCTCCCAGGGCAGGCGATGCGCTTCGCCATGGCCCTGGAATCCGGCTGCGGCTTCCTCCTTTGAAGTGCCACCAAAACCGTCGACGCAGAGGAAGTGGCCGGTGGAGTCGCCGAAGCGGGGTTGTTGACCAGCCGCGCGGGCGCCGGCGTAGGGGTTCCACATGGCGTTGAGTTTTGAAGCATCGTCCTTCAGCGTGAAGCTGGCGAATGCGCCACCTTTGGGGAAGATGAGCAGTTCGACCTTGTCGTTGTCGAGGACGAGAGCGTCTCGGGTCTCAAATTGCGTAGTGCGTTGTGCGGCGAGCATTGAGGCCGTTGCGGCGGCGAGGAGAAGCGTACGGTTCAGCATCGGGGGTTCAGCTTATCGATAAAAGCGGACGTTGTCGAGTTCGAGCCAGGTCTGCTCATTAGGTGGGCGGCTGATACCGAAAGAGACGTCGAGTAGGTCGCGGCCGGTCCAGGGAAGGCCGGCGTTGCCGCGCGGCGGTTTGAGGGAAGAGAAGGGAATGCGGACGGTGGTCCAGGTCGAGCCGGCTTTGAATTCCGATTCCGGGTTCAGGTAGTCGCGGACGTCATTGCGCTGGATGACGAATTTGTAGAGTCCTTCGCCGCGGGCATCAAATTCGACGCCGGTGAAGGCGGAGGCGTCGACAGGTTCGACACTGCCAAGGCTTAAAGGAAGAACAACGGCGGCTTCGGGGCGGGCTTTGTCGCTCATGCGCGCAATGGCGGCGAGGGCATGGCCGGGGGCGGGGGAGCGGGAGATGCGGGTAAACATGACCTTGCTATGGTCGTGGCCGCCGTCTGTCGAGTTGATGCGGAGGGTACCGAGATTGGTGCGGCCATTGGTGGATTCAAAGTCGTCGATGAGGGCCTGCGCGGGGCGCGTGGGCAGCGGCGTGGACTCGTCATTGGTGAAGGCCTTGGCAAGCGCGGTGCGGTCAATCTCCTTGCCTCCGAGCCAGACGCGAGAGGTCCGTTCGATGTCGGCGATGTTCTCATCGGGGCGGCCATCGATCAACACCAGGTCGGCGAGTTTGCCCGAGGCGATGAAGCCGCGTTCGGCCTCGACGTGAATGGCACGAGCGGCGTTTCCGGTGGCGGCGGCCATGGCTTCCACGGGAGTGAGGCCGCCGGCAACCATGAGTTCCATCTCGCGCTGGGTGGCCCAACCGTGCCAAGTGCCAGTGACACCGGCGTCGGTGCCAGTGGCAATGCTTACGCCGCCTGAGCGGAGTGCGCCGGTGTTGTAGAGAAGCCGTTGCCAACGGCGGAGGCGCGGAGTGTCCATGTTGGTTTCCGAAGGCGGGGCGTTGCGCGCGTCGATGCGGCGTTGCACACCGGTGCGCGCGGCGGGTTCGAGCAGTGCGGCGAGCAACAGGGGAATGGAGGTAAGCTGGCGCGGCTCATAGACGGCCATGGTGGGCGCGTATGTGGTGTGGTTCTGCTTCATCAGGGCGATGATGTCGAGGTCGGCCATCTCGTCGCCGATGCCGTGGGCAATGACGTCGACGCCGGCGCGAGAAGCGATTTTCGCTTTGGCGAGCGTGACGGTATGGGTTAGGACTTCGACATTGCGGGCGTGGGCTTCCTCGACAATGACTTTGAGCGTAGGCTCTTCCATGGAGGTCATATCGGGGTTGGCTCCGTAGCGCCAGCCGTCGGTGAACACCTTAATGGCGTCGGGCTTGTAGTCGAGCCAGCGGCGAACGGCGGTTCGCGCCTCGCGCGGTGTGAGGACTTCGGCGGTATGGAAGTCACCGCGGCCCCCTTCAAGACCATGTCCGCCGGGAGTGGACATGCGCGCGGCGAGGTGGAGGCGCGGACCGATGACGGCGCCGGAGTTCCACAGGCGGCGCATGGGTTCGAACATTTCGGGATAGGCGCCGAAGTCGACGGTGGTGGTGACGCCACTGTGTAGGTAGGCCTTGAGGATCTTCGGCCAATCGCCGCTGACGCCAGCGACGGAGGAGTAGGGGAGATGCGTATGGAGATCGAAGATACCGGGCATGAGGGTTTTGCCGGTGGCGTCGACGACGGTTGCACCCGCCGGTGGAGCGAGGGTGGGGCCGATCTCGGCGATGCGGGAGCCACGGACGATGACGGTGGCGATAGTGGGGGGCTTTGCCGTGCCGTCGAAGACGCGGGCGTTGACGATGGCGAGGACTCTTTCAGATTGTGCGAAAGCTGCAGAGGCAAGTAGAGATAGAGCGGCGACACAGCGAAAGAGCATAGGAATGATAATAGCAACGCTCCGAACAGCATTTAGCTATGGATAGACACAGGGCGCAGTGCAGTGACTCTTAATTTGGCGCAGATCACGCGGAGGCCATGCCCGTGTCCGGAGGTGACTTACGGAAAAGGCCGACCGGGGAGGTTCGGCTCAGAAACAGCCCCAGCCGCCCCACCGTCACTCGCGAATTTCGGCGCGTCGACGATAGAAACCGGAGTACAGAGTTTAGTGGGTAAATTCGGCGGTGAGAAAGTGCTGAAACGATGCCTTCGACCGCTATTCTGACGCACTTGCCCCGTAACCCGTCGCCTCTGCTTCACGCCCTTCATTAAGAGCTATATACTGTTGTGCAAACGCGCATTGTCTCGCTAAGGTCATGAGCAAACGATCCACCTCCCAGCTCGCGGCGATCCTGATCGCCGGAGCCATGTTCGCCGCCTCCGTCGAAACCACAGTGGCGCCTCTCGGTGTCTACACCCCGGCCGAACGCCGCCACTGGGCCTTCCAGCCGCGCCGCGATGCCAAGCCCCCCGTGTTCACCGATGCCGCTGCCAAGGCATGGATCCGTACGCCTATCGATGCATTTATCTTCGGCGGCCTTCGCAAAGCCGGTCTCACACCGGCACCCCCGGCCGGCCGCGCGACGCTCATCCGCCGCGTCACCTACGACCTTCATGGACTCCCGCCCACACCGGAAGAAGTCGCCGCCTTCGTCGCCGACAAGTCTCCGAAGGCTTACGAGAATCTCATTGAACGCCTCCTCG
>DASRHX010000679.1:0-3467 GCA_035650295.1 Bryobacteraceae bacterium
TGATCTGCACCATGTCGAAGCACGCCGCCGAGGCCAAAGGCTATGCGGACGCGCTGATGTTCGACTATCGCGGGCTCGTCGCCGAGGCGACCGGCGCCAATATCTTCTTCGTCAAGGACGGGCGGCTGCATACGCCGATCCCGGACTGCTTCCTCGACGGGATCACGCGCCGTTCGGTCATCGCGCTCGCCAAGCAGCGGCAGATCCCGGTGCATGAGCGCCAGATTGCCCGCGAGGAGCTAACCACCTTCGAGGAATGCTTCCTCACCGGTACCGCGGCCGAAGTGACACCCGTCTCCGAGATCGGCCCCCATCGCTTCAAGCCGGGGAAGCTCAGCGAGACGCTGATGAACGACTACGCCGAGGAAGTGCGGCGTCCCGCAACGGCCAAGGCAGGCGCCAGAGCCTGAAGACTGCCGACCTTGCCAGCCTAAATCGCCGCAATTGGTGTAAGCTTGCGCGAGCGCTTCGGAGCGCGCGAACCCTATTTGGAGCGGACGAATGAGCGGGGGCTCTTCTCACGGCAGTCGTCTCGAAATCCTGAAATTTGCACCCGATGCGTTGCGGCGGGACATCACGCAGCGCTTGCGGGTGACTCGCGCGCCCAAGGGGCGGACTTTGGTGGAGAAAGGTTCTCGCTCGACGGACGTCTTCTTCCTGCTCGAGGGACGGGCGAAAGTGCAGCTCTATTCGCCGGACGGGAAGGAAGTCACCGTCCACGATATCGGCCCTGGCGACATGTTCGGAGAAATCGCGGTCTTGGATGGCGAACCTCGCTCGGCAAGCATCGTTGCCTCCTCCGAGCTTCTCGTCGTTGCGATGAGTGCGAAGGACTTCATGGCCTGTATCGAGCATTCGGCCACCGCCGGGGTCTGGCTGTCCCGCGCGCTGGCCTCAAGCGTGCGTCGCTTGACCGAGAAGGTCTTCGAACTGAGCGCGCTCAACGTCCAAGCCCGCATTCATTGCGAATTGTTGCGACTGGCCCAGAAGGGCGAACGGCGTGACGGGGCCATTGAAGTGCGTCCCGCACCTACCCACGCGGAGCTCGCCAACCGGATCGGAACCCACCGCGAAGCGGTCACGCGCGAGCTGGGCGTGTTGTCGGAACGCGGCATCATCCGCTATGGGCGGCGCAGCCTGATGATCCTCGATTTGGCGCGACTCCAGCAGACCGCTCTTCATTAGGATCGCAAGTCCCATTCCATCTTCGCGTTTTTCGCGTGGTTTGGTGGCAAAACTCACAATTCCGCTGTGATGCACTGCACCGATGCTGTGCACCCGGCCCGCTAGGCTTTGGGTGCATGCTGAATAAGCATGCTGTGGGAGGAGGAAGAGATGGTCAGAAACGCTTTCCCTGTGGCTGTGATCAACGCGATGTCTTGTCTCCGCCTCTTTCCAATCGCTGGCCGCGCGGCCGTTCCGCGGGGCTGATGCCTCGTCGAGCGCCGTCGGAGGCGTGAGACGCGGCGAGTCGACGAGCCGCCTCGCCGCGTTGATTTGAAGTGCAGGGGGACGCGAAAACCCGGGAGAACGAAGCCCGTGCCTAGTCAACTCGCAGTCGCCCTCGGCGCCCTCGCCCTCTTCCAGTTCAAGCACTTTCTCTGCGATTTTGCGCTCCAGAACGAATATCAGTTGCGCGCCAAGCGGACCTACGGGCATCTCGGCGGCGCGCTGCATTCGTTTTTGCATGCGCTTGCAACAGTGCCGATCTTCATCCTGCTCAGGCCGTCGTTCGGACTCGTGCTGGCCATCGTGGCGGCCGAAACCTTCCTCCACTACCACATCGATTGGCTGAAGGAGCGCATCATGGCCGAGCGGAACTGGGGTGTCGAAGACCGCGAATATTGGCGCATGTTCGGCATCGACCAGATGCTGCATCAACTGACCTATGTCGGAATCATCGCCGTCACCAGCTAGATGCCCATTGTGCAAGCTATTGGTCATGCTGATGAATTCCCGCTTACAATAGTTCGTTTGCTCGAATTTTCATTTTTTTCCGCCTCTTCCTTCGTTCTTCGAGCTTCGCTGACCGCTCAGATCGACCTGTCTCGTCATGACACCTCCGCTGCGTATCCCATAATATAGGCCTATATTATAGTCAATAATATAGGACAGGGCCGCCGCAGAGGCAGGCGAAATGCACGCGGAGAGCAGGAGGAAACCGCGCAAATAGCAGGAGGAGAGCAGGTGAACAACAGGAGGCGGAAGAGGCGGGCGATTCACCGCAGGGTCATTTGATGTTCACGCGGATCGGGCGTGCCGTGCCCGGCGGCGGTGGGTCTTGCGAATATCGCGCCGCCAGATCGTGGAAGAACGAGGTGGGACCATCGTCGGGATAGTGTTCGCGCAGGGCGCTGAACCGTTTGGCGGCGTCGCTCCACTCCTCGCCGTTGAACGCTGCGATACAGCCGCAGAACGCGCCGGCGAGCGCGGTCAGCCGCTGATCCTCGCCGCCGTAGCCCAGGATCTCGACGACCTCCACGCTTTCGGTCTTTCCAAGCGGCGCAAATGGGCCCAGCGGCCTGACAAGGAGCCCTTCAACATCCGAGAGCACTTCCGCCGAAGCAAGCACGGTCGTGTTGAGAAGCTTGTTGAGCGAATCGATGCGCGAGGCGGTGTTGGTGACATCGCCGACCACGGTCGTCACGTAGCGCCCGGAATGACCGACGACGCCCATGGCGGCCGTTCCCGCGCGGAGCCCAAATCGGGTCGGCATGGGCGTTGAGGGATGGCGCGCTGCGAAGTCTTCGACGAGACGCGCCATCTCCAGCGCTGCGGCGATCGCATTGCCCCGCGCACGCACCGGTTCCTCGCCCAAGGGCCAGGCGCACATCATGCTGTCGGCCGTCATGTTCAGAATGTCGCCGCGGTGCCGGGTAACCGCTTCGAAGAGCGGCCCATAATAATCCTTGGCCAGCTCGTCCATCGTCTCGAGCGAGAGGCGCTCGGCGAGCGTGGTGAACCCTTTCACGTCCGTCGAAAGGAAGATCGCCGATACGATCCTGCTTGCGGGCATCGCGCTCTGGGAAAGTGGTCCCATCGCCAGCCGATCCGCCACGTCCCACGGCAGGAATTCGCGGGCCGCATTTTCGAGGCCACGCCGCAATCTCCGCTCCGCTGTCTTGAGCGACAAGCCTATCGTGAGGATGCCGATGGGAAGCTGGACGGCAAGCGGCGTCAAGAGCGGGGCCGCGAAATTGAGCGACACGAACAAGGTATAGGCGAGCACGGGAATCACGAGCAGCAGCGCGATGCTGACAACGCCCAGGATCAGATCGCTGGCCGATGCGGCGGCAAGTCCGAGTGCGAGGCCGACAAGGATAACGATCATGATGTTGAACGCGCTCGATGTCCGCAGTGACGTGTCATCCCTGAGATTGGCCATGGCGGTGGCGAGGATCTCCACGCCGCTCAAATCGATTCCGTTCCTGGAGAATGGGGTCTTGTAGTTGTCGACTTGGCCGCCG
>DASRHX010000680.1:0-2742 GCA_035650295.1 Bryobacteraceae bacterium
ACCGCCGGTAGCGAAAAGGGAGAGTCCGTCGCCGGTAACCCGATAGATCTTGGGTCCGATATCGCCGCTTCCTATCGTGAGTTGGGTGTCAAAGTATAGCCGCCCGTCGTCGGTGACGGCGAAGTCGGCAAATTGGGCAGAGAGGGTGGACGCGGCGATTGACAAAAGAAACAGTCGCTGCCTGAGGTTAGCGTATCGCAGCGATGAGGTTCGCCAGCAGCGCCCCGGCAGCCTCTTTGCCGCGTTCACCGATCTCGCCGATGGGGCCGACGCAACTCGGGCAGCCGGTTTCGCAGGGGCAGGCGGCGATCATGGAGGCGGTCATCTCGAATATGCGCGCGCGCAGGCGGTGCAGCGGCTGACTCAGGCCGACGCCGCCGGGGTAGGTTTCGTAGAGGAAGAGGTTGGGCTCGAATTGTTTGTTGCCCGTGGCGGCCACTTCGATGCCTTCGGTGATGGCGATGCCGAAGTCGCGCGGATCGGCCATAAGCAGGAGCGCGGCGACAGCGCGAAAGGCGTTGCCAAGGCCGGTGAGTCCGGCTTGAATTTCCGTGGGCGAGAACTCGGGGAAGCGGGCGAGGAACGCAGCGTGGAAGTGCAGCCAGAAGGCGGTGGTGTGCATCTCCTGTTCGGGCAGGTTGAGGTTCCCTGCACCGACGTTTTCCATCGTGTAGAACTTCAGCTTCTTGAAGCCGACGATTTGCTGGTTCACGCGGACTTCGCCGAAACAAGCACGCGGGGAATCGGGCGCGGAGGCGGGCACGTCGGAGAAGCGCGAGAGTTCCTTTACCTGTGTGTAGTCGATGGCGTCGGTGAAGTAGTCGCACTCGACGCGGCGGACATAGGCCTTGCGATTTTCATAGTCGAGGCGCTCGACCTGGTATTGCACGGCGTCGTGCAGATAGATTGCCTTCTCGTGCAACTCGCCGAGCGCAGCGGTGAATGCGACCTCGGCGATCACGCGGGGCGCGCCGGTCTCGTCGATGACGATGAAGTTGTCGCTTGTGACGGCGCGCAGGCTGATGGCGTCGGCGGGATAAGTGTCCGACATCCAATGCCAGGCGTTGGCGGATTGATGAACGAGGCCAAGTTCGGCGAGAAATGGCATGAGCGTGGAGGTGTCGTGCGGGCCAAACTTTTCACCGTTAGCAATGGGCAACTCGAAGGTTGCGCATTTGAGGTGGCTCAAGAGGATTTCGAGATTGTCGGGATTGATCTGCGCGTGTTCGGGCGGCCGATTAAAGAAATAGCCGGGGTTCTCGATGATGAACTGATCGAGCGGGGCAGAAGATGCCACGAGGATGGCGAGCGAAGTGGTCTGACGGCGGCCCGCGCGGCCCGCGCGCTGCCAGGTGGAGGCGATGGTGCCGGGATAGCCTGCCATGACGACGCAATCGAGCGAGCCGATGTCGATGCCAAGCTCGAGCGCATTTGTGGAGACGACGGCGCGGATGTCGCCCGTGCGGAGGCGGCGTTCGATTTCGCGGCGTTCCTTGGGCAGATAGCCGCCGCGATAGCCGCGCACGCTTTCGGCGCCCATGGGGAGTTTGGCGGCGGCGTCCTTGAGATAGGTGACGAGGACTTCGGTGGCGAGGCGGTTGTTGGCGAAGACGAGTGTTTGTTGGCCGCGCTCCATGAGTTCGACGGCGATGCGGCGCGTTTCGTTGAGATAGCCGCGGCGGATTCCAAGTTGGCGGTTGACGATGGGTGGATTGTAGAAGACGAAGTATTTCTCGCCCGAAGGTGAGCCGTTTTTGTCGATGAGCGAGAACTTCTCGCCCGTAAGCGCTTCGGCGAGTTCGCGCGGATTGGCGATGGTAGCCGAAGAACAGATGAACTGCGGGTGTGAGCCGTAGAACTCGCAGATGCGGCGCAGGCGGCGCAGGACGTTGGCCATGTGTGAGCCATAGACGCCGCGATAATAGTGGAGCTCGTCGATGACTATGTAGGAGAGGCGCTCGAAGCATTTCGCCCACTTAGTGTGGTGGGGCAGGATGCCGGCGTGGAGCATGTCAGGGTTGGAGAGGACGACGTTGGAGCGCTCGCGGATGGCTCGGCGCGCATCCTGCGGGGTGTCGCCGTCGTAGGTGAAGGCATTGATCCCGGAGCCCATGCTTTCGACGATGCCGTGGAACTCGGCGAGCTGGTCTTCGGCGAGGGCCTTGGTGGGGAAGAGGTAAAGCGCGCGGGCGTCGGGGTCGGCGGCGAGGCGGTTCAGGATGGGGAGGTTGTAGCAGAGGGTCTTGCCGCTGGCGGTGGGGGTGACGACGACGACGTTTTCGCCGGCTTCGATTCGCGAGAAGGCTTCGGCCTGATGCGAGTAGAGCTGTTCGATGCCGCGTTGGGCGAGGGCGGTGCGGAGGGCGGGCGCGGTGACCTCGGGGAGAGGGGCAAACTCGGCGGGGCGCGCGGGTTGGTGGCGGATGAAGCGGATGGGCGACCCGGGGTTCTCCATGACCTCGCGGAAGCGGGCTACGGCGGTTTCAACGTCCTGCGCGGGGCGCGGGTTGGGGAGGAGGGAAAAGTCGAGAGACGGCTGCATGTTTCGCCCTTTCTTTGCGAGGACTTCATCTAGGGTAGCTCAAGAGTAGCCTCGGGGGCGTGGGGTTGTGAACTGGCTTCCGCCGACGAATTTCGCGGAGGTGAAGCAAAGAAGAAGAAATGGGTTAGTTTCGTAAAAAACGCCATTTATTCGCCGTGTTGAGGCTGGTGGAGTTGCGTCGAGCGGAAGTGGCGCAGAAG
>DASRHX010000681.1:0-5983 GCA_035650295.1 Bryobacteraceae bacterium
AGGGATCACATACGCCAGATACAAGGTGATCGTGCTGACAGAAGTGACGACGGAGTACGCAGCGGCGTAAAGGCAGGCGAGAATCGTGAGAGCGGCGGTGATGAGCGTGGCAGGAATGGGCGTGCGATGGGTTGGGTTAACTTTTTTTATCAAGCTTGAACCCGGCATTCCGTCGTCACGCGCGAATGCATACCACATGCGGGCCATGGAAGTGATTGAAGCGCACCCACAGAGCCACATGGCAACTCCGATGACGATCGCCACGAGATGCGCGAAGCCGGCGGCGAGATTTTCGTAAGCAATATAAAGGACGGGGTAAGCATCGTTTGCTGTGGCGGCGATGTCGCCGCGCGGTATGCACCAAGTGAGCGCCAGCAGGAGGATGTAGCCGACAACGGCGGAAACGGCGACGGAGAGGAAGACGCCCCATGCGCAATTCTTGCGCGCCATGAGGGTCTCTTCAGCAACGTGCGCGCTGGCGTCGTAACCGGTGTAGGTCCATTGCGCCTGAAGCAGGCCGAGCACGAACACCAACATAAAAGGGGCGGCCCGGTACAGGTCCGCCATTGCAGGGAAGATCGACAAAAACGGTGAATCGGTTTTGAGATTTCCGACGGCGAGAGTTGATGACGCCTCTAATGGATTCGCAACCGTCGCTGTTGAGAATAGGAACGACACTGAATTGTGGTATTTGCCGAAGATCACCAGCAGCGCGGTGATGACCAGCACGCCGCCGATATGCCAGAGGACGCTGAAGTCATTGATACGCGCGGTGAGTCGAATGCCATAGATGTTTATCAACACCTGGGGGATGGTGATGAGGACCATCACCGATAATTGAAAGTACCAATTCGTGAGCGGCAAACTGGCTGGCAGATCGAACATGCGCGAGGCAGCGCCAATAATGTAGATGGCGGCCGCCACGTTGATTCCGGCGGTCGCTGTAACCTGGCCGATCATGTTCAACCACGCAGTGACCCACGCCCATTTGCGGCCTCCAAGACGAAACGCCCAATAATAGAGGCCGCCCGCAGTGGGATAAGCCGAGGCGAGCTCCGCCATGCTCGCAGCGACTGCGAGTGTGAACAGGCTCACCACAGGCCAGCCAACGGAGTTGATGATCGGTCCGGCAAACTTCAGGCCGTAGCCATAGAGCAGGACCGCACCGGTGAGGATGGAGATGATCGAGAAGGAGATCGCGAAGTTTGAGAAGCCGCCCATCTCGCGGAAGAGTTGCTGGGCGTAACCGAGCTTGCGCAGGTCTTCGGCATCCTGATCGGTCGATCGTCCTTCAGCGACGTTCATTTGAACTTCGCTGCGAGTTCATCCGCGTGCTTTATCAGCAAGGCGATATCACCGCCGACGGCGAGCACAACAGCTCCCTGCGAGAGCCAATGGCGCGCGTCGGCTTCGATGGGCGCGAGAATGCCCGGGGCTTTGCCGGCTTTGCGGATGCGGCGAAAGGCGTCTTCGATCGCGGCGCGAACTTCGGGATGGCCAGGATTGCCGCGATGGCCCATGGACGCGGAAAGATCGCTCGGGCCGATGAACAGGCCATCCACGCCGTCCACGGCGGCGATGGCGTCCAAATTGGCGAGGGTGCGCGGAGTCTCAACCTGGACGATGACGCAGATTTGATCGTTCACTTCCTGGTAGTAATTCTTGATTCGTCCAAAACTGTTGGAACGGTGGACGGTGGCGACGCCACGGACGCCTTCAGGAGGATAGCGTGTCGCGGCTACGGCAGCCCGCGCCTCCTCAGCGGTCTGGACGTAGGGAACCAGAAGGTTGTGCGCGCCGGCGTCGAGGAGGCGTTTGATGATGACGATATCGTTCCACGCCGGGCGGACCACCGGAGCCGTGGAGCTCCCGGTGAGCGCCTGGAGTTGTGTGATCACCGTGGGCAGTTCGTTCGGAGCATGCTCGGTGTCGATGAGCGTCCAATCGAACCCGGAGCGTGAAATGGCCTCGACGGCAATGTTGCTGCAGAGGCTGCTCCAGAGGCCGATCAACGGTTTGCCCGCGCGAAGCGCTTGCTTAAATGCGTTTTGTGGAAGATTCATTTACGGCTTTCTTGATTTCCCAATTTGATTTTTCCAACGCGCTACGAGCGCGATCGTAGTCCCAGTTCGTGAGTTGCTGAACGATACGCACGGCACGGTCGCGGAGTTTGGTGTTCGAGGCCTTCACGTCAATCATCAAATTGCTGAGCACCTTGCCGACGCGGACCATGGCAAGCGTCGTGAACATGTTGAGAGTGAGCTTGGTGGCGGTTCCCGATTTGAGCCGCGTGGAACCGGTCAGGATTTCCGGGCCCACATCGACCGCAATGCGCAGATCCGGGCGCCAGGATTTTTGCATTTTGAGTTTTGGATTGAAACAAAGGAGGACCGTGCGTGCGCGTTTGCGCGACGCCTGCTCGAGCGCGCCCCAAACGAAGGGTGTGCGCCCGCTAGCCGTGATACCGATGACGACGTCGCGCTTGTCCACGCCGCGAAAGGTGACGGCTGTGGCGCCTGCGGCGGGATCGTCTTCGGCGCCTTCAACGGCTTCCCAGATCGCCCGCTGCCCGCCAGCGATGATTCCCTCAACCATGTCAGGTGGGGCGCGGAAAGTAGGAGGACATTCGCTCGCGTCCAGGACGCCCAAACGCCCGCTGGTCCCGGCGCCCACGTAAACGAGTCTGCCGCCTTTCTTGAATGCCTGCACGATCCAATCAATGACCTGCGCAATCTTCTTTCGCTCGGCGAGGATGGCGCTCGGGATTCGCGCGTCTTCGCTCAGCATCAATGCGATCGCTTCGCCGGTGCTGAGCTTATCGAGGTTCATCGAACGCGGGTTGCGCGTTTCGGTCGGTGACGCGGTGATGTAACGCAGGTCTTCGGGAATGTCGATGGGCGGCGGGAGGATTGAACCCAGCGATCCGCCCGCTAATGCTACCGCGCCCCAGGCGCTTTCGCGTTCGAGCGGCGTGATAATTGAATTGCGCCAGGAACTGCGCAGTAGAGTGGCGACACGTTTTGCGAATGTCGGTTGCTCTAATAGCACGCTGCCAGCCAGGACGAATTGCACGCGAACGCCTTTCTTCGCTAGTCGCTTGGCACAGGCAACGCCGTCCTTCGCCAGGCTTTCGGCGGCAGCTTCCAGAATGTCGGATGCAATTTTATCTTTGGCGTGCCATGCGGCGAAGACCTCAACGGTGAGCGCAGCGACATCGGGCTTGGATGCTTTGAGAACCCATTCAATGAGATCGTTCGGCTCATTCAGGGCGAGTTTGCGCAGAATCCGCTGGCCCAACTCGGACCAGACACCATCACGATCGTAGTAGTAGACAGCCGCTTTCAGCGCGCGCAGTCCGATTTCATAGCCGCTGCCTTTGTCGCCGAGGATGTGACCCCAGCCGCCGACCTTGACCTTCTGGCCGCGCTCGTTGACACCGAAACAGCAGGAGCCGGTACCACTGAGGATGAGGACTCGGGCTGATGCCTTCGCATCTGGCGCGGCGGCCAGAGCGGTTTCCAAGTCGTTTGTAATGTAGCAAGGCACGTTG
The DNA here is from genome assembly GCA_035650295.1 of Bryobacteraceae bacterium. Classification (GTDB taxonomy): domain Bacteria; phylum Acidobacteriota; class Terriglobia; order Bryobacterales; family Bryobacteraceae; genus JAFLBB01. Next base: position 3,551 of record DASRHX010000681.1, read on the forward strand.
GGCCATGCACTGCCGGCGGCGTGGCGAATGCGGGTGAAATCCTTTTCGGTGCGCGCCCCAGCCACGCCGATGGCGACGGAGGCAGGCTCAGCGAAGGATTTCGCCAGCACATTGAAGTGCCGGGTGAGCGAAGCGTCATTCAGGAGCTTGATGTTCGCCGGGCCGGCAGTAGCGCGGCGAAGCAATTGCCCACTCGCATCGGCCATGATGGCGACGGTGCGCGTAGCGCCGCATTCGATGCCCAGGAAGGCAGGTTTACCTTTCAATTTGGCTGCCAAACTAAAAACATTTAGAGTTAAAGGTATGCAGGAAAGCGAGCAGAAGTTGTTGAATGCGCTTCTTGATCTGGAGGCGGCCGTGGCGACCATGCCAACGGCGAATCCGAAGCCGAACCTCGGGGCAAAATTCCAGGAGATCGACGCGCTAGCCGCCCAACTACCAAAGGGCACGCACCCGCAACTCATCCATTACCTGCAGCGGAAGAGCTATCAGAAGGCGCGCCTGTTCCTGCAAGGGCGCGACGCGGAAGGTTGATCAACACATTTTCGCCACAGGGAGCGCTGTCTCGTGGACCAACTACTGCCTTCGGGCGCGCGCTTCAATCCACTTCTTCGACCCGCATAAAGAGAGCGAGCATCTCGGTTGGCACAAACACGCTGGCAGCTATGGAATCGCGCGCTCGACGCCGCCGAGATAAACACTCTGATGCACACCCGGCAAACGGGCAGTGAGTCAGGTTTGGTTGGCTATTGGCTATTCGACAAATGGCGCCATGGCCACAACGGCACATTGCAATTCGACCCCCTCTCGGTGCCATCCGGCGCTCCGGTCTATCATGACGCAGGACGCAGGCGGATTCACCTCGCCGCGCGGCAGTGCCTGGCTGGGTTCATTTCGACTTGGAACTTCGAACTTTGATGCCATGTTCGTTGCGTGCCACACATGATCAGCGGCGCCGGAAGAGTGCGCATTGGCGAAGATACGGTGGACGTAAAATTCACGGTGCCGAAAGGAGCTTGCGGCCCGGAAGCGTTGTTACCGGATGCGCAGACACTGGCAAATCAGGTTGCGGCCCTGGGAGCAGCGCGGGCCCGCGCTGCGGGGCAAACGATCTCTTGCGCCAAAGGATGCGGCGCGTGTTGCCGGCAGTTGGTGCCCATCTCGCCGACAGAAGCGCGGCATCTGGCGCGCGTAGTCGCGGCTCTGCCTAACGAACGGGCCGCGGAAGTCCGGAGGCGATTCGCTGACGCTTTATCGAAAATGGAAGCGGCGAAAGTTTCGCCGCGCGGACATCCCATTACGGACAAGGCGGCTTATCGTGAGTACGGCCTCGAGTATTTCCGTCAGGGCGTGGCGTGTCCTTTTCTTCACGAGGAGTCCTGCTCCATTCACCCAAGTCGGCCGCTGGTCTGTCGCGAGTACCAGGTGACCTCCCCGCCCGCGGCTTGCGCGAAGTTGGGAAGCGGGGAGGTTCGGCAGGTGCCCGTGCCCGCGCCTGTCTGGTCCGTGTTTGCCCGAAGCGTTTCGCCGCAAGGCACTCTTGAGTGGATGCCTTTGATCGAGGCATTGCGCTTTGTGGATGCGAACCCCGAGGCTGATCGCAGCCGGACGGGTCCGCAGCGTGTTGAGGCCTTGCTGCGCGAATTGAAGCGCTAAGGCTCTGCCTGATAACGCTTCAATCCACTTCTTCGACCCGCATAAAAAGAGCGAGCATCTCAGTTGGCACAAACACGCTGGCAGGACCGTCTTCGGAAGCGGTGTGTTCGATCAGTTTCGTCCAGGGGCGACCAAGCGCCGCGCTGGCGAGAATCTGGTAGCGATGTCCTTCCTCGCCGGGCCAGGTGACCAGCACGCCCGCGCGTCCATCCTGACGCGTGACGATGGCGCGGAAGAGCGGCCGGGACTTCAACTGTCCCTGGCCGGTGGTTTGATTGAACAGGGCGGTCAATCCGCCTGTGGTCCCACCGCTAGCATCTAACTCGAAGTGGGTCAGCTCAATCGTGTCGAAGGTGAAGTGAACCGTTTCCTTCTCACCTTCGGGCGAGTTCCTGGATCCGTCCTGGCCCACCGACGAGACAAACGCATTGTCCAGAGTGATCCGGTATTGCGCCGCTCCGGGCTGCGTGAGGACGTACGCCAGACTCACTCTCCGGAAAGGTTGGCCCTGGCCGCACTTCTGGATGAGCGCGGGCGAAATGAGATCGAACGCCTTTCGGACTTCACAAGAGAAGGAAGCGGGTCCCGCCACGCCATTGGTGGGGTCAAGCGGGACGCGGACGAGCCCGCCCACCGACTGGACCGGGGTCCAGCCGGCAAATCGGCCTTCCGTCAATTGGCCGGGGACGCCATCGATTTTCAGGAACCACTCCTCGGCACGGACCGAGGAGTGCGTGAGGAGCGTAACAAGCCCGAGCAGAATCGGCCAGCGCCGGC
>DASRHX010000682.1:0-2057 GCA_035650295.1 Bryobacteraceae bacterium
AGCGAGTGGCTCTGCGATCCGATATCGCGGTGCGCGCGGCTTAGTGCCGCTCCGGCTGCGGTTTCCGTATATGTCGTGAGATAGATCGAGCGGGCGAAAATTTTCTGCGCGTCGTTAAGGTGATGGTCGGCGCGTACCAGGAACGTATGCAGCGAGCCCTGCTGCGGGAGATTACTCCGAAACAGGTTGGTGCCGGGCACGTTTGGATTCGGATACATGGCGGCGATTGCTCGCACTGCCGGCGCGGCGTGTGCTTTTTGATCGGGCGTCAGCGTTTGAATCGTTGTCGCGGCCGAGGAATTCCGAAGGTATGCCTCGTAGTTCCCGAACACGAAGGTGCGGTCCTTGCGCAGAGGTCCGCCAAGCGTGAGACCGGGCTGATGCGTCTTCAACGGCGGCCGCACCGGATCGAAGGTATTGCGCGCGCTGAATGCTTCGTTGCGCAAGTATTCGTAAACCGACCCATGCCAGTCGTTGGTGCCGCTCTTTGTAACCATGCTGATGATGGCGCCGTTGTTACGGCCGTACTCCGCTTTGTAATTGTGGGTGAGTACCTGCATGCCTTCGAGCGCTTCCACCGACACGAGCTGCTCGCTGGTCCCGCGGCCCATCAGCAGCCCGCCCTCGACTTCGTTGTAGTCGTTGGAATCGATCTGATAGCTGTTGTTTCTCGATCGCGCGCCGGCCACCGCAAATGGCCGGTGCTGCGTCGTCGTGGGTGCAACCGAGGGCGTCAGGTAAACCTGCGTTCGGAAGTTGCGTCCCTGGCCTCCGGAGATGTTCGGCAGATCGTTCATCTGAGCGCTGTTGTATGTCTTGCCGGTCCCGCCGGAATCGACTTCAAGATCCGAGATGCCTCCGGCTGTGACGGTGATCTCTTGAGCTTGCGCTTCCGGCTGCAACGTGGCGGTCAAGGATTGACTTTGACCGACAGTGAGCGGCACTGAAGCAAACACATACTTTGAAAACCCCTGCGCCTGCACGGTGATTGAATATTCGCCCGGCGCAATATTGGGAGCGCGAAAGACACCGTCTTTGTCGGAGATGAGGCGTAGTTCGGCATTATTGTTCGTGTTCAGTATCGTTACAGAGGCGCCGGAGATACGACCTAATGTCGTGTCCTGCACGATGCCCGATAATGAGCCGCCGATGCTCTGCGCCCGAACATGCGGGAGTATGCTCAGCATCAGCCCAAGGACTAAGCTGGCTTCTTTCATTTTGTCCTCCACAATCAAACAGCGACGGAATTTGACTGCGCAAGCCCGCTCCCTCTGGTCGCGGCTCAGCCGCGGTTCTGAGCCGCGACTGTAAGGAGCGGTTTGCTAGGAAACGAACGGTGGAGGACGTTGATAGAGAAAGGCGAGGTAGGCCGACGAAGTTGATTCGACGGTAGTGCGCAATGCCGCCCGAACGAAAGACAACGTCGCGCGGCCAGAATACGCGCGAGTGGGTACAAACAGGCTCGGCTTGGCCGATGAACTTGCCGGGGAGCAGCTACGTTCGCAGTCGGACGAAACGACTGCCTTCCACTTGGGAGACTGAGAAAGATTGCCGTCCTTCCGGCAGCAGCAGTTCCGCTTCGTCCTCTTGCAGCATGACATCGTCTCCGATGACTTCAGGATCTGAATCGCGAAACCGGCGGCAGGCTGGAATAGAACGAAGAATACGAGCAGGGCCGAGAGGGCTCTGGACAATCCCGAACGTCGGATGACAGGTACGGGTCTCATTCTCAGTTCGTCAGTTTCTCAGCTTAGCAGAAATCGCGGGGCGATTCGCAAGCGGATACACTTGAAACCATGCTCAAACGAATCTCGCTATTTCTGTTGTTTCTGAGCTGGGCGCTGACCGCGCAGGACACGCGGAACTTTCCCGTGCTGGGACGCATTCACCGCCAGGATCCCAGGCTGGACAAGTTGATTCCGCAGGACGCGAAGCTCGAGGTGCTGGGCGCCGGATTCGAATGGTCGGAAGGTCCCGTTTGGGTGAAGAACGGCGGCTACCTGTTGTTCTCCGACATACCCCGGAACTCGGTGATGAAGTGGAAGGAAGGCGAAGGC
>DASRHX010000683.1:0-3758 GCA_035650295.1 Bryobacteraceae bacterium
TTCTCCAGAGTGTTCTCTTCGGCGTCAGCGCGTACGATCCGGTGGCTTTCGTCGGGGCGCCCTTGTTTCTGATCACGGTCGCGGTCACCGCAAGCATGGTCCCAATCCGCCGCGCGATGAACGTCCATCCAATGACAGCCCTACGCTACGAATAGCGACGCGGCAATAGGCTCGAGAGGGGGCCGATTGTGTCGGGTGCGTCTCACATCTTCAATTTGGAAAACAATAGGAGTGTGCGGAATCCAGAGTCAATTTCCACGTGCGGCCCCCTGGGAATCCCCGGCGGATCACCCCGCTCGTGAGGGGTAGGTCCGCTGTAACGGCGTCGCGTTTAGCGAGGGGGCTTGTGAAGTCCGGTTACCGGAATGCGCACCACTCCCCGATCACGTATAGTCGACAGGTCGCAGAATGCGCCACACAAATTTAGCGGACCACCGGCGGCCGCGTGGCCGCATCGCGCCTCAGCACGTGGGCGCGCGCCGAGGCGTCGAGCGGGCCATTACGCTCGGCGAGTTTAGCGGCGACCTTCTGGCGGTGGGCCGAATCGCGGTTGCCGCCGAACTTGAATTTGCCTCGAACACTCGTGATGCGCAGCCTTACGCCGCGAATTGCGCCGAGCAGCTTTCCGTAGGGCGAGCCGCCGGGCTCAACGTCGAAGTGTTCGCTCTCCGCCGATTCGAACTGCGCGAGCAACTGGTTCAGGATGGTGGCGATGCCTTCGGCATCGTCGACGACCTCCGCCTTACACGTTGCCTGAACAGTTGCGTAATAACTGGTCGGCACGCCCCAGCGAACGTCCTCGCCGGGGCCGGCGTTCCAATCCGTCGGGATGTAGACGTAGGAGCCGATGACAGCGAGCATGCATGCGGGATTGTCGCGCAGAGCCTCGAGCAAGGGGTTCGAACGCTGCAGGTGAAAGACGGCCGTGTCGCCGCCGATGAGAGCGAAGTGGAGCGGCGTGACGATGGGCAGAGCCAGACCGCGCCCCGGAGCGATCACCTGGGCGAAGTTATTCGCGCGCAAGAAGTCGCGCCATTCGCTCGCGTCCAGCAGATCGTCGACAGGCTTGGTGAGCATGAAAGTTCCCTTTTCTATATCATCCACACATGCGCGTACTTGCCGTGTGTTTGCTGGGACTGCCGCTTTGGGCGCAGCCGCTGAAGATCACTGACGAGAAATTTCAGAACCGACATGCTTATGTATTGTCCAACGGCGTGGTGCGCGCCTCGATCCTCAAGGGCGGCGGCCACATTGCCGAACTGCGGTTTGTCACCGGACCCGAGGCGCGGCAGGTGAATCCTTTCCGCATTCCGCACTATCCGACCATCGAGCCGTACGAATACGACGCGGCAAAGCACGACGCGATTTATGGCGACACGCCGCACAAGTTTCTGCACTCAGGCTATATGGGCCACCTGTTGTGCTTCCCCTTTTACGGACCGGTGTCGTCGGACAATGAAGCGCGCAACGGCCTCGGCAATCATGGCGAAGCACCGGTGGTGGAATGGCGGATGGTTCGACAGTTTTCGTCACCGGAGGCGGTTTCGATCGATGTCGAGGCGGAGTTGCGGCGCACGAATTTTCGCGTGGGGCGGACGATCACGCTCGCTCGCGGGGCGGCGGGATTGCAGGTGGACGAGTGGGTGGAAAACCTGCTGCCCGTCGACCGGCCCGTGAACTGGATGCAGCACGCCACGTTCGGACCGCCGTTTGCCGAACCGGGCCAAACCTTCCTCGATATGGACGCAACGCGCGGCGACGCCGCCAAGTTGGGCGAACACTCCTGGCCGCGGATGAAGACCCCGGCGGGCGAAGTGGACGCGCGGGCGATGGTGACGGAACCGAAGTCGGGGCGCTACACCGCCTGGCTTCTGAATCCGCGGAACCAGGAGCACTGGTTCACGATGTACAACGCCAAGTTTCCCGTGCTCATCGGCTACACATTTCCCGCGGCGGACAACGCGTGGGTGGGCGACTGGCAGGAGAACCAGCGCAATACAGCGCTGCCATGGAGCGGAAAGGCGATCGCGCGCGGCATAGAATTCGGATCCACGCCGTACGCCGAAGGACTTCGGAAATCGATCGACCGTGGCACACTGTTGGGAGCGGCAACGTTCCGGTGGATCGGAGGCTACCAACGCGTGCATACAAGCTTTACCGTCTGGCTCACCGGACTCCCGCCGGATTTCAAAGGGACGGCCAATGTACTGCGAACAACTAAGGGATTCTCGCTGACTGAATCCGGTACAAGCCGGAACTTAACGATTCCGCTTTTCGTCCAATAGCCCACCTCGAGGAAATATGAATCGATTCCTAACACTTGGTCTGTCTCTGTTCTCGGCGCTTGCTCCTTTAGCCCGCGCACAGATGACCACCGAACAGAGGCTGATCGATTTTCAGCATCTGGCCGGCATCCTTGCCCAGAACTACGCACCGTATGAGTTCAAGAGGGACGTCATCGGATTCGATCTTAATAAGCTGCAGCCCTGGGTGGACCGGATTCGCACAGCCAAAAATGACATCGAATACTACGAAATTCAAGCTGAATATGTCGCCGCTCTGAAAGACACGCACACGACGGTTTCCTCGGGCTCGACCTTCGCCGCCAACATTCAAGTGGACGCCGATATATTCGACGGAAAGGTTCTGATCGACGTCGTCGATCGCACCGTCTTCCCCGTGGCCCAATACCCTTTCGAGATCGGCGACGAGATTGTCGCACTCGACGGAAAGCCGGTTGACTATTGGCTGAAAGAGCTGACGCGCGGCATCGTATTTGCCAATGAGCGAGCCACGAAACGGCTGGGAGCGAGTTACATTTTCTTTCGGGCGCAAGCCATCAATGCGCGTGCTCCAGAGATCGGCGACAGGCTTCGCTTAGAGGTGCGGCGCGCCTCGACCGGCAATCTGGAAACCTATGAGTTGCCATGGGACAAGACGGGGCTGGCAAAGGGGGTCGTTGGTCCGGTTCCCACACCCAAGGCTCGTGTGCAAACCGTGGCCGGCGAGGGCGAGCCGAGGCTCAACCACTACGGTCTGCCGATGGGAACGGCACCACTGCTGGAGGCGTTTCAAAATAAGAAGTGGGACCTGGCCGAACGCGGTCTGGCGCGCCTGCGAGGATTGGGCGAGCGCAATCCTTATTTCGGACTGCCTACCGGTTTTCAAACGCGATTGGGTTCGCGGCCAACGGATTTTCATTACTCTGGCGTCTACATGTCGGGAGGGAAACGCATCGGCTACTTGCGATTTCCACACTTCTCCCCGGCCGACGAATTCACCGCGCTTTCGGAGTTGGCCTCGGAGATCAACTATCTGAACGCCAATACAGACGGACTGGTGGTCGACATCACGCGCAACACGGGCGGTGGCTGCTATGCCGAAGACGCGATGGACTTCCTGATCCCCTATCCCTACCAGGTTTTGGGCGACCAATTGCGCGCCTCGCGTTCCGTGCTCACGGGAATCGAAGCGCAGATTGCGCAGTTGCAGGGGCTTGGCCTTCCAGCGGAGCTGATGGCGCAGTTTCAACTCATTCTCGACAGCGTGCGCACGGCCTACAACAAGAACCGCGGCCTCACCGATGTGATACCGGGTTGCACGCTGACGCTCGACCGCGACACGGCCCGCGATCGCTTCGGCGACACCATCGCCTACCGCAAACCGCTCATCGTACTGACCGACGAACTGAGCATCTCCTACGCCGACTACGCGGCGGCGATTCTGCAGGAGGCCGGACGCGGACCGTTGTTTGGCTA
>DASRHX010000684.1:0-10791 GCA_035650295.1 Bryobacteraceae bacterium
AGGTCGCCTTTGGTACCCGCGTCCTGGGCAAACTCGGCGTCAAAACGCTCATGCTCACCAACGCCGCGGGCGGCCTCAACCCGGCTTACTCGCAAGGCTCCCTCGTCCTGGTCTCCGACCACATCAATATGATGGGTGAGAATCCCTGCATCGGCCCCAACGACGATTCACTCGGTCCCCGCTTTTTCGATATGTCTGACGCCTATTCGCCGGAACTCCGCCGTCGCGCTCGCGCCATGGCCCACGCCTTGCGCATTCCACTACCCGAAGGCGTCTATCTTGCGCTGAAGGGTCCCAATTTTGAGACGCCCGCCGAGATCCGCTTTTTCGGCCGCATCGGCGCCGACCTGGTTGGCATGTCGACCGTGCCCGAAGTCCTCGCCGCGCGGCATATGGGCATGCGCTGCCTTGCCATCTCTTGCGTTACGAATCTTGCCGCGGGCATATCCGCCGAAAAGCTTTCACACGAAGAGGTGCTGGAAACGGGCGACAAAGTGCGTGACACTTTCGTCCAGCTTCTCCAGGCGATCGTGCCGGAGATGCGTTCATGAGCGCCGTTGACGAACTCATCGCGGCCGCATTGGCCGCGCGTCTGAAGGCTCACGCCCCCTACTCCCACTTCCTCGTTGGCGCCGCGCTCGAAGCCGGCAACGGCCGCGTCTTTACAGGCTGCAACGTCGAAAGCGCTTCCTACGGACTCACCATCTGCGCCGAACGCACCGCCCTCTTCAAGGCCATCAGCGATGGCGTTCGCGGCTTCCGGCGCATCGCTGTTGCCGCGGAATCGCCGGAACTCACGCCCCCATGCGGCGCTTGCCGCCAGGTGCTGCGCGACCACTGCGACGAATTGGAGATCATCCTCTGCAACCCGCGCGGCGAAACCAAGGTCTTTCTACTCTCGGAACTCTACCCGCATCCCTTCCATGACAAGATGCTTTCTTAGGTTCGTCCTCTTCTTTGTGTCCACCGCCGCTTTCGCGGCCGAGCCGGCCGACTGGCTGCTCTCAGCCCGCTGGGTCGTACCGATGGATGCCTCCCGGCGCATCATCGAAAACGGCGCCGTTGCCGTCAAAAGCGGTTCGATAGTTGCCGTCGGTACCCGTGTGGAACTGGCCAAGCGATTTACGCCCAAACAAACCTTCCACCGCGCCGACACAATCCTGATGCCCGGCCTGATCAATACGCACACACACGCCGCGATGTCGCTGTTCCGTGGCATCGCCGACGACATGCGCCTGCAGGACTGGTTGGAAAAGTTCATCTTTCCCGCCGAGGCCCGCAACGTCACAGCGGATTTTGTCCGCTGGGGCACCCGCCTCGCCGCACTCGAAATGGTGCTCGGCGGCACCACCACCTTCACAGACATGTACTACTTCGAGGAAGTCGTCGCCGAAGCCGCAAAGGAAGCGGGCCTCCGCGGCGTGCTCGGCCAGACCATCATCGGCTTCCCGGTCCCCGATGCCAAAACTCCCGCCGACGGGCTCGCTCGCACCGAGGCCTTTCTCAAGCGCTTCGCCAACGATCCGCTCATAGTCCCCGCCGTCGCGCCGCACGCGCTTTACACGAACTCGGATGAAACGCTCCGTAATTGCCGCGCGCTCGCCGATCGCTATAAGGCGCCCCTGCTCATCCACCTCTCGGAAACCAAGCGCGAGAACGACGACATCGGAGCCAAGCGCGGCAAGTCGCCCACGGCAGTGCTCGACGAGATTGGCGTGCTCGACGGCCGCACACTGGGCGCGCATGGCGTCTGGCTCGACGATGCCGACTTGGCGATCCTTAAGCGCCGCGGCACCGGCATCGCGCACTGCCCCTCTTCGAACATGAAGCTCGCATCGGGTATTGCACCGGTTGTGAAGATGCTTGCGCTCGGCATTCCCGTTGGCTTGGGCCCCGATGGCCCGGCAGGATCGAATAACGACTTCAGCATGTTCGAAGAGATGGACCTTGCCGCCAAATTGGCGAAAGTGTCTACGAACGATCCGCAATCCGTGTCCGCGCAGAAGTCGCTGGAAATGGCCACCATTGACGGCGCCCGCGCGCTCGGGATGGACACCTTGATTGGTTCTCTCGAGCCGGGGAAACACGCCGACCTGATCTTCGTCCGGACCAACGCCGCGCACGCCGTTCCCCTATACAACGCCTATTCGCAACTCGCCTACGCCCTGAAAGCCAACGATGTCTCCGACGTCATGGTGAACGGACGTTGGATCGTGCGCGCACGCATTCCACAGACGCTCAACCCGTCCATCGTGCTGGCCAAAGCGCGCGAGTATCAGCAGAGGATCCTCGCTTCGCTGAAGCCTTAGCCGATACAATGGCACGCATGCGAGCCGTTTGGATCGTCGCTTCTCTCTTCATGACCACGCTGCCACAACACGCCACCGCACAAGATCGCACTCAGGCGCGATCGATGATCATCACGCAACGTGGCATTGCCGCCACCAGCCAGACGCTGGCGTCGCAAGCCGGCGCGATGATTCTTGCCCGTGGTGGTAGCGCCGTGGATGCCGCCATCGCCGCGAACGCCGTGCTTGGCGTCGTCGAGCCAATGATGAATGGCATCGGCGGCGACCTCTTCGTCATCGTCCGCGAGCCCGGCACCGGCAAGCTTGCTGGACTCAACTCCAGCGGCTATGCGCCGCGCGCTCTCACCGCGGACGTCATGCGCTCCAAAGGCCATTCCTCCATTCCGGAGGAAGGGATCTCCCCCGTTACTGTTCCCGGCTGCGTCGACGGATGGGCGCGGTTGCATCGTAAGTACGGCAAACTCCCATGGGCCGAATTGTTCGTGCCGGCCATTTACTATGCCCGCGAAGGATTTCCGGTCACCGAATGGATTGCCGGCGCCTGGCAGGGTGGCCTTTCGAAACTTCTCGCCGACGACAACGCGCGCCGCGTCTACCTGCGCGATGGAATCGCGCCCAAGGTTGGCGAGTTGTTCCGCAATCCCGAGCTCGCGCGCGCTCTGGAGTTGATCGCCACGCAGGGATCATCGGCGTTTTACAAAGGAGACATCGCAAAGTCCATCCTCAAGACCAGCCGCCGTCTCCGCGGTCATCTGGATGCGGCCGATCTCGCCGATTTCCAAAGCGAATGGGTCGACCCACTCTCCACTGAATACCGCGGCTGGCGTGTCTATGAGCTCCCGCCGAATAGCCAGGGCCTCGCTGCGCTATCGATGCTCAACATCATGGAGCGCTTTCCTCTCGGTTCCCACGATCCACTTTCGGTGGATGCCATGCACCTAAAGATTGAAGCGCAAAAACTCGCCTACCAGGATCTCAACCGTTACGTCGGTGACCCGCGCTCGTCGAAAATTCCCACGCAGGCCCTCATCGCCAAGCCTTACGCCGCCGAACGGGCGCGCCTCATCGACGCCGCCAAAGCCACCTGCGACGTAAATCCCGGAAAGCCCTCGCTCCCCTCGGCCGGCGACACTATCTATCTCTCTACCGTCGATAGCGACGGCATGGTTGTCTCGCTCATCCAGAGCATCTACCTCAGCTTCGGCTCCGGTGTCGTCGTCGACGATTTCGGATTCCATCTGCACAACCGCGGCGCGCTCTTCACGCTCGAAAAGGGCCACCCGAACGAACTGGCTCCCCGCAAGCGCCCCTTCCACACCATCATTCCCGCGTACATGGAGAAGGGAACACAGCACATTGGTTTCGGCATCATGGGCGGCCTCAATCAGGCGCAGGCGCACGCGCAATTCGTCTCAAACCTGATCGATCACAAGATGAACATCCAGTCCGCGCTCGAAGCGCCGCGCTTCACCAAGCTGAACTTCTCCGGTTGTGACGTGAAGATCGAGCGCCGTGTGCCTTCGTCCACCATCGATCAACTCCGCGACCGCGGCCACTACGTGCAATTAGAGCCGAGCTTCTCTTCCACCATGGGGGGCGGGCAAGCAGTCATGCATGATTCGGCCGCCAAGGTGAACTACGGCGCAAGCTCGCCACGCAAGGATGGCGCCGCGGTACCCGAGCCCGATCCCTACTTCAGGCAGGAAAAGCTCAGCGAACGCCGATGAAACGCCGCGCATTTCTTTCGTCCCTGGCTGGCGCGGGCCTGAGCCTCGCCGCATCGCGTAAACGCATCGTGATTGCGGGTGCGGGACTGGCTGGCTTGTGCGCCGCATATGAGCTGCGTAGGCTCGGCCACGAAGTCGTAATCGTCGAGGCGCAACTACGCCCGGGCGGACGCGTGTTGACGCTCCGTGAGGGGTTAACTCCCGGCATCCATGCCGAAGCGGGCGCCACGCGCATTCCCACGAGTCACGACCTCACGCTGCGATACATCCGCGAATTCAAGTTGCCGCTCGAACCGTTTCAGTACCCGGGGCTCGCGGACGTGTATCACGTGCGTGGAGAGAACTTCGCCATGAAGCCCGGCACGCGCCACCGCTGGCCGCTCACCCTTTCCCCTGAAGAGCAGGCGCTTGGACCGGAGGGCCTATATAAACGCTACGTGCAGCCGATCATCGACGAGGGACTCGCCGGCGCGAGCCCGCACGAGGTGCCCAAGGCTGTATTCAAAGGCGACCGCGTCACGATCAAGCAATACCTTCGCGGAAAGGGCCTCTCAGCCGATGCGGTCGAGCTCACTACCCTCGGCTTCGATCCGGAACTGGGCTCGGCCGCCTGGGGTTTCCTCGACGAGATCAACCATGCCGCGCCTCCACCGTTGCGGCGCATTCGCGGCGGCAACGACCTTCTGCCACGCGCTTTCGCAACCGCTCTTAGACCCGTCATTCGATATGGCCGCCCCGCCGCCGCGTTTGGCCAGAGCGAAAACGAGGCCTGGGTCGTGCTCAATCATGGAGGTCAGCAGGAAACTCTGCGCGCCGACCATGTCGTCTGCACGTTGCCGTTCTCCGTTTGCCGCAAGATGTTCGCCGAAGCGCGCTTGTCGGAAAAGAAGCTCTTCACCATCGAATCGCAGCCGTACGCGTCCACCACCAAAGTGTTCCTGCAAATGACCTCGCAGTATTGGCGCAAACAGGGCTTGAGCGGATTTGCCAATACGGACCTGTTGAGCGCACGGTTTTGGGCGCTCGGCCAGCCTGATGCCAACGCCCCAGGGCTGTTGAAGTGCTACAACATCGGACCCAAAGCCGACCGGCTCGATACAATGAACGACGCACAGCGCCAGCGTGCCGTGCTTGAGGACGCCGAACGCGTGTTTCCAGGCGCCAAGCCACACTACGAAGGCGGCGTATCCAAGAGCTGGATGAACGACCCTTTTCAACGCGGAGCATTCGCACAATACAATCCCGGCCAGATGGGCAACATCGCCATCAACCGCGCCCGCGAAGGCCGCATCCACTTCGCTGGCGAGCACACGTCACGTTACAACGGCTGGATGCAGGGCGCGCTCGAATCGGCCTTGCGCGTAGTGAGCGAAATTCGCGAGTCGAGCTAAAGCAGATCGGGGAGAGGCTGCAGGTCAGGCTCCATCCATTGGTACCGCGCCTCTACGTCCTTCAAAACATCGAAGCTGTAGTACTCGCGATACAGCCCGGCCTTCATGCCAAACTCGCTCGCCATTGCCCGGACGCGCGTCAGCACGTCGCCTGTGGCCGACTGCAGCGCCTTGGCGAGAATGTGAATCCAAAGGATGGTCAGCGTTTCGTGGTATCCGCTGGTCGCCGTGTTCTGGCCGCCCTGCGACACGTTGTAACGCTGAATGCCCGCGCGAATCGTCGGTGTGGCTTCATGCGTCGTGAGATGCATGAGATACCACGAAGCCATGATCACGTGCTCGCGGTGCTTCCACTTGTCGATCGGATAGGTGCCCGCTTCAAACTCGCCGATGAACCGCCGCAAGGACTCATGCGAATCCAACGGATCGTAGCTCATCCCAGATACTCCATCAACCGCATGCGCAGCTTCGTTGCCGTAGCATGGTCGGGAGCCACCACGAGAATCGTGTCGTCGCCCGCGATGGTGCCCACCACTTCGTTCCAGTCGGCCCGGTCCAGAGCAACGGCCAGCGCATTCGCGTTCCCCGGCGATGTCTTCAGCACCATGAGATTTTGCGCCACCCTCACATCCAGCAAGAACTCGGCGGCGACGGTCGAGAACTCCGGTCCACGCGCCGCTACGCCCAACTGCCTGTAGCCGTCTCCGGTCTTTGCGATGCCCAACTCCTGTATGTCGCGCGACAAAGTAGCCTGCGTTGCCTGTATGCCCAGTTCGGCCAGCCCTCGCGCCAGTTCCTCTTGTGTATGAACGCGGCTCCGCTGAATCAGCTTCAGGATCTGCCCATGGCGGAAGGCTTTTGTCATACGTTAGCCTCGAAACGCCTGCAACCTCTGGGCCGCTTCGTCGAGCGCGGTCTGCACTGATTCGGGCGCGGTACCGCCCTTCACAACACGCGTCTTCATGCCCTCACGCGGATCAAGCAATCGCGCCAAATCTCCGCTCACGCCTGGCTTGGCAAACTCCGGCGCGAATGCGGCAAGCGACGCCGCATCCCACTGAGACGGCGTCTTGCCTGCGCGCACGCTCTCGAGAACCAGCCGCCCCACCACCTGATGCGCTGCGTGAAACGGCAGGCCGTGCCGGGATAACGCCTCGGCCAGATCGGTTGCCACGACCCAGCTCTGTTCGGCCGCTGCTAGGGGCGGAGCTTCCTTCAATACAGCCGATTCCACCACCGTGCGCGCCATGTCGAGCGAAGCGAGCATCGTATCCACGGCGTCGAACAACTGCTCCTTGTCTTCCTGCATGTCGCGGTTGTACGTCATGGGCAGGCCCTTCAGGATGAACAGCATCGCATTCAGGCTGCCAAGCACGCGTCCTGATTTACCGCGTAGCAGTTCGAGCGAGTCCGGATTCTTTTTCTGCGGCATCAACGACGAACCGCTCGTTACGCCGTCGCTCAACTCGAGCCAGCCGAACTCCTCGCTCGAATAAAGAATCCAATCTTCGGCCAGCCGCGAGAGATGAATCATGCACACCGACGCCGCGTAGAGATAGTCGAGCACGAAGTCGCGATCGGCCGACACGTCCATCGAATTCCGGGTAACAGCCTCGAAGCCGAGCTCCGCCGCGATCGCCTCGCGGTCAAATGGAAAGCCGCTCCCGGCAAGCGCGCCCGAGCCAAGAGGCAACACGTTCGCCGCCTTACGCGCATGATCGAAGCGCTGCCAGTCGCGCGCCAGCATCTCAAAATAGGCGAGTAGATAATGCGGCCACAGCACGGCCTGCGCGCGCCGCATGTGCGTGTAGCCGGGGATGACCGCTGTAGGATGACGCTGCGCCAGGTCGAGCAGCGCGCTCATCAGCTCCACCAGTTTTTGCTGCGTGAGCACGCTCGCTTCGCGCAGCCACAACCTCGTGTCCAGCGATACCTGCTCATTGCGGCTGCGGCCGGTATGAATTTTGTCGGCGAGCCCAGCGGCCTTCGCCTTCAGCTTGCGGATGACGAAGGTGTGGACATCTTCATCCGGCGCGCCGTCGAAATAGTCCGGCGCCGCGGCCTCGCGGCGGATTTCCTCGAACGCGGCCAATAGCTCCTCGCACTCTTCGGCCGTGAGGATGCCCACCCGCTGCAATGCGCGCGCGAATGCCTGTGAGCCGCGCGTGTCGGCCTCAATGAGCCGTTTGTCGAAATCGAGCGACCACGAGTACCGCTCGAATACTTCGGAAGGACCGCTTTCAAAGCGGCCCCCCCACAGTTTCATCCCGCTCATGGGACTCCTTAGCGCTTCCGGCCTTTCTTCTTTAGCCCAGCTTTTACGGCAATCGGCAGGCCGTTCAGCTTGATGAAGCCGCGCGCGTCCTTCTGATCGTACTCGGCGCCCATCGTGAAGCTCGCGATATCCAGCGAGTAGAGCGAATTGGGCGACATGCGGCTTACCGCGTCGCAGTGGCCCTTGAAGAGCTTCATCTTGATTTCGCCGGTCACGTCCTTCGCCGTCGTTTCGAAGAAGGCGTCGAGCGCCTCGCGTAGCGGCGTGAACCAGAAGCCGTTGTAGACGAGTTCGGCATAGTCGAGCGACAACTTTTGCTTGTAGTGCGCCGTGTTCTTGTCGAGTACGAGCGACTCGAGCTCTTTGTAAGCCGTCATCAGAATTGTGCCGCCCGGAGTCTCATAGGCGCCGCGCGACTTCATTCCCACGAACCGGTTCTCCACCAGATCGATGCGGCCCACACCATGCGCTCCGCCCTGCTTGTTCAGCGTCTCCAGCAGTTTCACCGGCGGCACGGGCTTGCCGTTGAGCGATACCGGCCGGCCTTTCTCGAAACCAATCGTCACATAACCTGGTTTGTCCGGCGCTTCCCAAGGGTGCACGCTTAGCATCCACACGTCGTCGGGCACGGCGTTGATCGGATCTTCCAGCTTCCCGCCTTCGTGCGAGATATGCCAGATGTTGCGGTCGCGCGAATAAATCTTCTTCGTCGTCTGCGCGATGGGGACATTGTGTTGGGCGGCGTATTCGATGGCATCCTCGCGCGACTTGATGTCCCATTCGCGCCATGGCGCGATCACCGGCAGATCCGGGGCGATGGCCATGTAGGTGAGCTCGAAGCGCACCTGGTCGTTGCCTTTGCCTGTGCACCCATGGGACAGCGCGTCGCAACCGGTTGCGAGCGCCACCTCGGCCTGCTTCTTTGCCAGCAGCGGACGCGCGATCGAGGTACCTAGCAGATACTTGTGTTCGTACACCGCGCCCGAGCGCAGCATCGGCCACAGGTATTGCGTGACGAACTCCTCGCGCATGTCTTCGACGTAGACCTCGCTCGCACCCGTCGCCTTGGCCTTCGCCTTCAGCCCCTTCAGCTCATCAGGTCCCTGGCCGATGTCGCCGCACACGGCCACCACCGCGCAGCCATATTTTTCCTTCAACCACGGAATGATGATCGATGTGTCCAGGCCGCCCGAATAGGCAAGCGCAACTTTCTTGTATTCAGCCATTAGAGTCCTTTCCAAAATTCGAACGCGGCGTGTGCGCCGGGCCTAGCCGCCCATCAACATCAGCAACAGCGCCTTTTGTGCGTGGAGCCGGTTCTCCGCCTGATCGAAGACAACGGAACCGGACGATTCCATCACCTCGTGCGTCGTCTCCTGGCCGCGTTTGGCAGGCAGGCAGTGCAGGAATAGCGCACCCGGCCGCGCGCGCGCCATCAGAGCCTCGTTCACCTGATACGGAGCGAACACACGCTGCCTCTCGCTCGCTTCTTTTTCCTGTCCCATGCTCGCCCACACGTCGGTGTAGACGGCGTCGGCTCCGGCCACGGCTTCCTGCGCGTCATAGCTGTGCGCGATGCGCGCGCCCGTTTGTTCGCCGGCCAACTGCGCTTCGGTGAGAATGCTCGTATTAGGTTCGTAGCCTTTGGGCGTGGCCACCGTCATGTCGATGCCCAGCCGCGCGCAGTTTACCAGCAGCGAATGCGCCACATTGTTGCCATCCCCGACAAACACCAGCTTCCGGCCTGTTGGGTCGCCGAACTTTTCCACCAGCGTCTGCAGGTCGGCGAACGCCTGGCACGGATGATACAGGTCGCTAAGTCCGTTCACGACCGGCAGTCCGCTGAAGTGCGCCAGATCGTCCACCGTTTGCTGCAGGAACACGCGCGCCACGATCGCTTGCGTCCATCGCGCCAAATTGCGCGCCACGTCCATCACCGGTTCGCGCTCGGCAATCGGTCCGATCGACACCACGCAATCGGCGCCCAACTGCTTCACCGCGAGCTCGAACGTCAGCCTCGTGCGCAGCGACGGCTTCTCAAATAGGAGGGTCACATACCGCCCCGCAAGCGCCGACCGGTACCGTTGCGGCGCGCGCTTCACCTCGGCGGCCAACTCCAGCAGCCTGCGCAACTCCTCCGTCGTCAAGTCCTGATCGCGGCGGCACTGCCCGCTCCAAATGCGTAGACTTGGATCGTTAGTCGGCATGGTGCGGGCGGGCATGGCCACGGGATCCTCCAGGGCAGAGCGCAGCTCTGCATGATTATTCACTCCTTTGCATAATTACACAGCCCGCCCTCACACGCAAGGACTACCCGAGTGCCATACGCTCCACCTCGGCGGCCGCCCGCTCCAAACTCTCTCGCCGCGCGTCGTCGGGACCCGCCAGTCCTTCCGCGCATACCACCGAAACATCGTCCATCCCCAGGAACCCGAGAATCTGCCTCAAGTAGGGTACTTGCGCGTCGTGCGCCGCCCATGGTTTCCCAGGCGCATACTCCCAACCACGCGTGGAAATGACCGTCACCTTCTTGCCTTTCACCAGCCCCTTGTTGCTCGGATAATCGACCGTCCGCCCCACTCGCACAATCTGATCGATCCAAGCTTTAAGCGAAGCACTGATGCCGAAGTTGTACATCGGCGCCCCGATCACCACTTCGTCCGCGCCCACCAGTTCATCCACCAGCTCGTTTGAAATGGCTATCGCCGCGCGTTGCTCCGCCGTCTGCTGAGCGGGGTCGATGAATGCCGCCGCGATCCACTCTTCGCTCACCACCGGTACGGGCGCAGCGCCCAGATCGCGATGAATGGCGCGTCCGCCCGCGTTGGCGCGAAGCCATGCTTCGGCAAAACTCGCCGTCAACACTCGCGAGTGCGATCGCGCCACCCGCGGCGAGCTATCGATTCGTAGCAGCGTCTTCATCATGTTCCACCCGTTTCATCAGATATGCCCGCAACGCCGGGTCATCGGTCAGACTCGCCGCGCGCGTGAAGGCCGCACGGGCTTCTTCTTCGCTCCCGTTGGTACGCAATAGATGCCCGCGCGCCGCCCAATAGGGTTGGTAGTTCACAACGCGTTCCGCGGGAATC
>DASRHX010000685.1:0-3195 GCA_035650295.1 Bryobacteraceae bacterium
AGCACGGGGAGTATCGCACCTACTCGGTGTTCATCATGTTTCGTCATCTGGCGCTCCACGACTTCTTCCATGCCTACCGTATCGAGGAACTCTTGCTCCGGCCGGACTGGCCCGCGGACTCCACTGCGCCGGCGGCCTAACGAACACTGAAGCTGACAAAGGGTCTGGTGATTTGTGCCGCCCTTCGGCGTCACTCGTATTTGACCCCTTTGCCGCTTAGCTGCGGCGTTAGGCGACAACCAGAGATGCTTTTACGGATAGCCGTCGCCGTCACAGCGCTCGCAGTGGCGTGTCGACCCGCGGGAACCGATATCGGGCGCTACCTTGGAAAGCGCTTTGCCGCGTCGCCGCCGAGCGGCCCGACCTGCTACCGCGGCACGGCACAGTTGCTCCGGGACACGGTTGGCCCACCGCCGGCTCCCCACGAACGCCGGTGGCTCGTGTTGGATCCGCGACCTGCCGCGGAGCCGCCGGGGTACCGTGTGGCGTATCTGGTTACGCCGGAGGGGCGTGACTGGCCGGTTTACGCGCACTGGCGGCGCAGCGGCGACAGCATCGAGGTCCATGAGCGTAACGCGTTCCCGCCGGCCAGCTGGGTGCTCGCCGACAGCGGCGGCGTGCTTGTCGGGCGCGGTATCATGACCCACGACGTCGGCCGCAAGGACTCGGCGGGACGCTTTGTCCCCGCGCGCTCGAACTGGCGCGCCCGTGCACAACGTATTGCTTGCGCTGAGGTTCCGTAGCGCCTGTCGCCTAACGTTCGTTGGAGCTGCCGAGGGCGCTATGGTGGCGGCGCCTTCGGCGCCGCATCTTATCTGACGCCCTCGCAGCTCAACTTGAGGCGTTGGGCAGCACTCACGCACTTACTTCCCGTAAGGAAACCATGGACGCACCGTTGCTATCCCGACGAGATTGGCTCTCAAGTTCAGGCGTTGTTCTCGCCGCTGCGGCTCTAGGTGTCTCAGGGCGAAATACCAGCGACACCACTGCCGCGGAATTGGTTTCGAACGCGCTAGGAGGATATCGGTTCCTGCCTGGCGTGCCAGCTCTGAGTTTCGGTGTAGTGGCGGCCGATGGATTCGAGATCGTACGGACCACCTTTCGACAACCACGGCCGTTCCCAGCTGCGATGGCGGACATCGAACAGATGCTCCGCGCATCCGGGCGCCCGATCCATGCGCTCTGCGCGTTGGAGTTAAGCTCGCCCCGGTCGCTCTCACGCGCGCAATTCAATTCGTTCAATCAGGCGTACGTCGCCCGTCTTGAACAATCGAGTTTGCTGATCGGCAATCAGGTTCCTTTGGCCCGCACCAACGTCGCCTTCGCGCGCGCCGACGCGGCTGCCGGCGAGCCGGGGGTCGACGTCCACGCTTTTTCCTACACTGTCCCCGCGACTTCGCGCTCGCGTGGCGCGGCACCGACTTTCGTGACGGCTGGTATGCCAGAAATCCGCAACCTGCAAAAGACTGCCCTGCGGCTTGAGCCACCGGATATTGTCGCCGCAAATGATACAACGCCTGAGGGGCAACCGACGCTTACCGCGCTTCGTCTCAAGACCGAGTTTATCCTGACGGCGCTCGACGAGACAATGCGAACTCTGGGAGTTCAGTGGACACACGTCACTGGCGTTCAGCTGTACACCGTGCACGACGTGCAGCCCCTTCTTTCGGACCTCATTCTCCCACGAATCGGTGCCGCTGCGCGGTTGGGCATCGAGTGGCACCACATGTATCCACCGGGCGTTCGGGTGGAAATTGGGGTCCGTGGAACCCATCGTGAGTTGGTCGCATAGCCACAGCGCTGCCGTACGCAGAGTGGCTTGGAGCGCGGGCGCTGGGGCGCCACGCCTGCTTGGTCGGCAACATGGCCTGGCGCTGAGCGGGCACCGGTGATGAGGCTTGCCCGCGACTAATCAGCATCTCGCCCTGCTGCCCAACAGGCGTTGCAGCTGGCGAACGAGCTAAGGATTGCGAGCGCTGCGCGCTCGCCTCTATTTGATTCGTTCGCAGCTGAACTTGAGCGTTAGGTGGCCGTTAACATTCCTCTGCGGTGCACGACAAACGTACATATGCCTTCGAGTCTCGGACCTCGCTTTATGGCGGTCGCGCTCTTCGCCGCTAGCGCTGCGCAACCACTACTCGCCCAGGACGGGTTCTGTAGGCCTGGCTATGCGGCCGCCGCCGACAGCGTAGCCGCCCAGTTTGACACCCACCAGTTCGTTTTCATGGGGAGCACGCACGGTTGGGGGAAGCAGCACGACTTCCAGCTATGCCTTCTTTCCCGCCCCGCATTCCAGCGCCGTGTGACCGACGTCATGGTCGAGTGGGCCAATCCCGTCTACCAGAACCTGGTGGACCGGTATCTCATCAGACTGGACCCCATCCCGATCGACTCACTCGCACCCGTCTGGATCGACACCGACGCGCCGGATCTCTGGGGCCGGCTTACGCTCATGCCGGCGTTCTATCAGGCGGTTCGCGCGATAAACGAGCACCTGGAGCCTGCGCGCCGCATTCGTGTTATCGGCGGGTGTGAGCCGATCGATTGGTCCACAGTCCAGACGCAGGAAGACGTGGCTCGATACCCCTACAAGGGCAATTGGGCTGCGCACGTCATCACGGAGCATTACGCCCCGGAGCCATCGCACAGACTCTTCGTCATCTATGGCGAAGGTCACGTCAACCGGCGCGGAGCGGTGACCGCCGAGGCACGCCTGAAGGTGAGCCTCGACCAGTGGTTCATGGTTGGCGTGATCCGCGAGCGTGGAACAGACGACAACCTCATTGCCAGGTTGGGCGATCCCGCGCAGCCATTCTACGCGGGAACGGCCAGGCTTCTCCCCGCTCCGCCATATCCGCGCGACCTGGCGATCGCCCGGGAGCAACCGCTGGAAGCCGTGATGAACGCCGTCGTGTACCTCGGCCCAGAGCCGGACCGCAGCATGTCACACACCGTAGACCTGACACCAGCGCAACAGGCCGAAGTTGCGCGGCGCGGCCGGATCAAGGGGGACCTGAGGCAGCTGATGCAGCTGAGGTACGGACACCGCGCAGACTGGTTCCGCGCACATCCTAACGACATCCCGCCGAGGCCTTAGCGCCGTTGGGAAGACTTCACCTGGGAAACCGCGCGCCACCAGGCGCGAAAGCCTGTGCGACCGCCACCTAACAGGCGTTGCAGCTGTCAGGCGAAGGT
>DASRHX010000686.1:0-3556 GCA_035650295.1 Bryobacteraceae bacterium
CACCAGAACCGCCGGTTTTTCACCCGCGGTCATCCTACTTGGAATCGGAACAAAGCTCCACCCTGATGATTCTCAAAACCCTTCAGGATACGAGTGTTCATCAGCGCCTGCATGTAGCAATGATGCACCGTGAGGACGAGATCCTGAAACAGCGGATCGTCTTCCATCATTGTGACCTTGAGCCCGTGCTTTCTGCACTCCTCGGCATGAATGTGACGTGCATGCGTCTTGTTGTCCCAGTAGTTGCTGAAGGCCTCCACAACTTCGGCGGCACGGGCGGCGGCATTTTCCTCGCCACCAAACATGACCCGGGTTAGTTGGTCTTTGACGAATGCGTTCGCCCAATCGATGGCCTGTTCGCACTGTCCAAGAAACGTCGGATGATACTTGCCGATGATCTCCCTCCAAATAGCCAACTTGCCAGGATCCTCCTTGCACTGTTCGACGGCGCGGTCAAACTCATCCAATACGCCGTAAGCCGGCACACCCGCGAGATGGGGATCAATGGGACCGAGATTCGACTGTTTCCCCAAAACAATCTCGCGGCATGAGCAGGCAATCATCGTTCCGGCCGACATCGCAATTTGCGGTACTACCGCCCGCATGTTTGTACCGAAAATGGATTGCAGATAGTGGACGATCGACTGGGTCGCCGCAATGTCTCCACCTGGCGTGTGGAGCAGTAAGTCAACACCCTTCGCCTTGTCCAGACCATGCACCGCTGTCATGAAGCCGTTCTTATCCTCGTCGCTTATCTCGTTCCAACTAGGTCGGGTTTCGAAAGGAAGGCTGAATAGTATGCGATGACATTACGGCCTGTGTGTTCGTGAAGAAGCCGAAGGTATTTGCGGCGGACCGCATCGCCGGCAGCCTCGACCGAATCAATCTCGCGGCGAACTTCGTTCCAATTGGGCATCGTTCTCGCCGCGCATTCGACCGGAAATCATTCCGTATTCTGGCTGGCGCGGGTCGGAACCCAGCGAAGCAGGGATGGTTGACGCAGATCGAGCGGGTTTACTTTAGCGCGATTCCAAGTGGGTTCAAAAAACTCCCGGTAGAGTTCCTCGCGCTGTCCCGGTTGGAGTTCGGAACGCTTTGTTTGATCTTTTGCAACTTCAGTGTCGTGATCGGTCACATTCCACTCCCTTCGTCCTCATCGTAACATCGCTACCGCGTGTACTCGGTGAGCACCTGCTTCGTCGTGCCGCGCCAGTTTTCCAGGGCCGGTGCGCCGGCTTTGTCGAACCAGGCGGCCATCTCCTTGCGGAGGGTGGCGAGGCGTTCGGCGTAGGCGGGATCGTCGATGCGGTTTTTCGTTTCGCCAGGATCGGCTTCCAGGTCGTAGAGTTCGCTTGGCCACTCCTTAGTCCGTTCGACGTACTTGAGGGTTTTGGTACGAACGCCGCGGACAAAGGAGTACTCAAAGAACAGACGGTTGTCCCAGGCGCGCGGACGCCGGCCTTGCAAAAGCCCAGCGTAGCTTCTGCCGATGCGTTTGGACTCGCCCTTGGGCTCTTTCACGCCGAGGTAGTCGAGGATCGTCGGGAAGTAGTCGTAGCTGGAGACCATCTCGCGCACTGTCTGGCCCTTGCGAATACGTCCTGGATGATTCCAGATCATTGGCACGCGGATCGATTCCTCATACATGTTGAAGGGCCACGTGCCGTTGCCTTTGCCCCACACGCCGTGCTGGCCGGCGTTCCACCCCTGGTCGGCGGTGAAGATCACGAGCGTGTCGTCACGCTTGCCCAGTTCTTCGAGCTTGCCGAGCACGCGGCCAACGTTTGCGTCGGCGCCGGTGATGAGGGCTGAGTAGGCGTGCATGCTCGCGGAGTTGTTGTGATGGGCGCGCAGGCCGCGGTTCTGCCAGGCGTGCGTCTCGCCGCGTGGGAAGCAGGCGAAGTCACTTGTCTCGTAGGGAGAGCGATACTTCTCCGGCTGATAGTCGAACGGGGTGTGAGGCGCATAGAAGGGAACGAGCAAGTAGAAGGGGTTGTCGCGATTCTTCTGCTGGTCGAGGAACTCGAGCGCGAAGTCGCCAACGGCGTCGGTTTTGTAGTCCTGGGATGCGGTTTGCACGCCATTCTTGACGAATTTGACGTTACGGTAAGGGCCGCCGCCACCGGGAATGGTGGCCCAATAGGTGAAGCCCTTCTGCGCGTGGTCGTCGTCGCCCATGTGCCACTTACCCGCCATGCCGAGGGTGTAACCGGCCTGGGCCAACACCTCGGCGTACGTCGTATTGCCGTCGAGCCAGCGGCGCGTTTTCGCGCCAAAGCTGTCGTCCGGCCGCAGCCAATCCTGCACGCCATGCGCGCTCGGGATGACGCCGGTCATATAGGTAGCGCGGCTTGGCGAACAGACGGGCGTGCAGGCATACGCGCTGTCGAACTTCGCTCCACCATCGGCGAGCTTTTGCAGGTTTGGCGTCTTCATCTGGCCGCAGCCGTAGACGCTCGACGCCCAGGCGCCATGATCGTCAGTCATGAACATGACGACGTTGGTTCGTCTGCCAGACCCGCCGCGTTGTGCTTTCGCCGTTTGCAACAGCGGTCCGCATGCCACGCCGGCCGCGGCTCCGAATAGTTCTCTGCGTGTCATAAGCCGAACATCATATACCCGGCGGCTCCGGCACTTCGAGCCATTCGCACAGTACGCGGTAGGTAAATCCCCACAGTGGTACACCACGTAGGGGAATGCCAGGCATTCGCCGTCCCTCAGGCAGTCCGGAAACTGCGTCGGCTTCGTGAAGTGCTAAGTCGCGAAGCGTCGCGAGGGGCAACCAGATCGCCTCCTCCGCTTCGAAGCCATCGGGTGTCGCTTCGAACACTTCAGGAATGCGAAACAGAAAGGGCGCCACCAGCATCAGCCTCCCCAGGTGGTGCCCGGCGTGGCGTATGGGAAAGGCGCGTTCCAATTGCTCGCGGCTCACGTCAACACCGCATTCTTCGGACAATTCGCGCAGAGCAGTTTGAATCAGGTCGGCGTCACCAGGTTCACGCCTGCCACCGGGGAACGACCACTGTCCGGACCACGGATCGCCCTGGCGCCTGGACCGCCGCATGAGCAGCACGGATTCCACCGGCTCCGCCGCATACACCACCGCTACCGCCGCATCGGCTTCCATCCCTTTCAGCCTAACGCGCGGCGCAGCGCCTTCCCTAACGGCGCAGTTCGGCCTTCGCCCGCTGGATTTCCTGACGCAGCTCTTCCTTGGCTTGGCGCAGTTCCTCTTTGGCCTTCCGCAACTCCTCGCGCACCTCGCGCGTCGCATCGCGAATCTCTTCCCGGGCCTGCATCGCGGCTCTTCGCCCTTCCTCGGCCGCTTCGCGACGGGCTCGTTTCACATCCTGAATCGCTTCTCTGATATCCTCACGCGCCTCATGGCGATCATGGCGGGTGCATCCGGCCAACGAGGTCATTGCAAAAACTGCCAGGAACGCTATCCCCACAACTTTCATGCGGACTCCTTCTGCAGGTTGTTACGCGCAATCA
The DNA here is from genome assembly GCA_035650295.1 of Bryobacteraceae bacterium. Lineage (GTDB taxonomy): Bacteria > Acidobacteriota > Terriglobia > Bryobacterales > Bryobacteraceae > JAFLBB01. The sequence goes on from DASRHX010000686.1 coordinate 3,496, forward strand.
TTTCAAATTGTTCCCGAGGGCGCGGGGGAGACACTACCTACCAGATTTATCCTAGGCCGTC
>DASRHX010000687.1:0-3712 GCA_035650295.1 Bryobacteraceae bacterium
AACACGGCCCGAGGTGCCATCTGAATCCCCCGCGCTGGACTAAAAATCTAGCTCCCCCTGAAGTGAGGCCACATTTTGCAAGGCTGGTTCAAATCTCCCAAGTTGGCCCGGATTGTCATTGTGTCTCTATCGCTGGCTGCCTCCGGTCCTTTCGCTGCTTGGTTTTACGAACGATACCAGCTCAGGGCCATCCCGCCACCCGCCTACGGCATCCCCACGACTTCTGTCGAAAATGGAATCCTTGTCATCCGCACTCCGGGAAGCCAACTTGTAGCGGAACTCGCGAACTACGAAGACGAACTGTTTGCGTTCCTGATGTTTGACTATTTAAGGTCCAGACCCAGTCTGGCGAAAAGAGAGTTCCTGCTAACGTACATGCTTCGCGACCGAAAGATCATGTACGGTCTGAAACAGGTCTTGCCCAATGACTTCATCTCGGGCCTTCCGCAATTGTACGAGTTGGCGGGCGACTTCCCTTTCCTCACGCCAAATTGGACATCCGTTGACGTCCGGGTGCTGCGAGGTCAACGAGCCCAAACTCAGAACTTCGTCAGCGCATACAACTTTCCAGCCTATAGAAAGGTGGAACAACTTTCGCGGAAGGATATTGTTGCCTACTCGCGGAGATTCATCCGCTTCAAGTCCAGCACGGATCCGCGTGTCCGCCGCAAGATTGAACCGGTCCCGCATGCTCTCACGTCAGATGAAGCTCAGCAGCTAGCCGAAGATATTGTCCAGGTCGCCCAGTTTTACGACCTTCCTTTAGATTTCTTCCTGGGAATTGGAGCGATGGAGAACAATTACATGAACGTGAGGGGAGATCTCGGCCACACAGTGTGGAAGAGACGTGCCGCCAGAGACGATATCATTCTTCGTCGCCGCGGCAACAGAGTGTTGGTTCTCAACGAATCATCCGGAGTCTGGCAGATCACCCGCGAGACTCTCCGATATGTTCACTCACTTTATCTGCGGGACACGCGGGACTACGCACTGCTGCCGGAGCATCTTCGTCCGCCAAGGAGCTTGGACATTGCAGGACTCGGCCATCGGGTTCTCACCACGTACGCGGGTCTTTTGTTTCGAGATTTACTCGACCGCTTTCAGGGAGACGTGGGCATGGCAGTCGGGGCGTACAACGGCGGCGCAGGCAACCCGAACGCGAAATACGAAGCCGGAGTTCGGACTGTCGCCGAGTATGCCCGCAAGATCCTGGAACAGACCGCCGTGTTGCGGGGTGAACGGGTCGTAGATCTTCAATTCCTCCGAGCGCCCAACTCTCCTGAGAGATGAATGCATCACTGCATCAGGTGCGCCGCCCATGAGTCTCGTAGACAAATGATGACATATACAAAGGTGGGCAATGCGGGTATGGGACAGCTTCAATCTAGCGGAAGTAAACAGCTGTCGGAGCGCGGCAATAAGCTACTAGCCTACTGGCTCTACACGCTCCGTGAGCGTAAGGATTGGACCGAAGAGGCGGGCTTATTGGCGCGGGAATTATGTCGGCGTGAAACAGTTGGTGGATGACTTCGCCAGCGTCTGATTAACACAGGGTTCCTGCCTTTCTATCCCCTCGGTGGCGCTAACAGCTTGGCCCGTCCACTGCGACGAGTGATTCCTCGGAGAGTTCCGGGAAGATCGCCAGTGCGGAAGACGAATCGCTGAACACCGGTTGCGGGCGTTTCAGCGGCTGGCCCAGTATGAACTGCCCGCTGTCGGCCCAGTTGCCTAGATCGAGCCAGTAGACGACGCGGCTCCGCAATCCCTGGACGTGATTGGCAACCGTTGTCCGCGCCACCCGCGTATCCACGCCACCGATCACGACATCGAAATCGCCGATCGTGCTCTGCTCTGAAAGAAACCCGGGACTCGCGGTCCAGCTGAGCCCCCAAAAGGATTCAGGTGGCTGACCATGACAACAGCTTTCGCAAGCCCGATTTCAGCAGGCGAAAAGGGCTGCCGTACGCAATTGGCCGGCGAAATGATGTCCCCATCCATTAGGGTGACCCGCAAGCCTCCGGGATGTCCGGCCACAAGCATCGCCTGATGAAGGTACGGCAATGCGGCTGCGACCGCGCTGCCATTGCCTAGCCGCGCCAATACGCGCTAACATGCCCTTGGGTGCGGCAGTTCCTGCCGCAGGCTTCCTGGACAGTCGGGCCGCTGTCCAATTCTGTCGTTATGAATTGGACACGTCTACATGAAGCCCACCGAGTCTCCTCGCGTTGAGACTTTCCCTCCCACACCCGAATTTTCACCGTGCACCGGTCTCCTACTGCGCCTCTTTTGGGATGGCCATCGGAGGTCTCGGCCTCATCATCTCTGCAATCAAGTTGATGATGGAGTACCCCCAGAAGCTGACGGTTTTGCTCGCGGCTCTCATGATTGCGGCGCGCTATACCGACATCCGGTTCTTTCACGGAGAGACCGTCGATTGCGACCCGGCGACGATGAATCACTTCCGCGCATATGCGCTTCGCACGGCGGTACTCGCCTCGGCTCTGTATGCCTCTTCAATTGTGCGCGGCTGGGTCCTTCAGACATAGAAAGTGAACATGGCCATCGCTTCTTCTGACAGCACACGCAGACCAATCGAGCGGCTCGTTCGGCCGTTTCAAGCATTTGCGGCTCGCGAGAGCTCGGGCGGAATTCTGCTGCTGCTTGCGACGCTCGTAGCACTGGTTTGGGCGAACTCTCCCTGGGCAAAGAGCTATTTCGCTTTGTGGCACACGACCGTCACGCTTGGATTCGGTGCGAACACAGTCGCCCACGATCTTTATTTCTGGGTCAACGACGCGCTCATGGCGTTGTTCTTCTTTGTCGTCGGCCTTGAGATTAAGCGCGAGTTCCTCGTCGGTGAGCTTGCCTCGCCCCGCCAAGCGGCGCTGCCGATCGTCGCCGCTGGGGGCGGCGTTTTGGTACCAGCGGCCATTTACTCTCTTCTCAACGCCGGAGGCCCCGGTGATCGAGGTTGGGGGATTCCGATGGCTACCGATATCGCCTTCGTCATCGGCGTCATGGCGCTGCTCGGATCGCGTGTGCCCACAAGCCTGAAGGTCTTCTTAACGGCTCTCGCTATCGTGGACGATATCGCGGCGGTACTGGTAATTGCGCTCTTTTATACCGGTCAGATTTCCTTGGGAGCGCTCGGAATTACTGCATTTTGCCTCGTGGCTCTCGGCGCGGCCAATCGTCTCGGAGTGCGCCACCCGTTACCGTATGCGCTGCTTGGACTACTTCTTTGGATAGCCGTTCTTCAGTCCGGTGTGCACGCCACCATTGCGGGCGTGCTGCTCGCTCTGACCATACCGTCCCGCACCGAGCTCAATCCGAGCGAGTTTTTGCACAGGAGCCGAGGCGTGCTCGACCACTTTGAGCACACCGCCCAAAGGGAAAAGACCGTCATGAACGACGAAGAACAGCAGGCTGCGATTGAGGCGCTTGAGAGCTCGTGCGAACAGGTGCAGCCCCCGCTGCACCGCCTGGAGCACGCGCTTCACCCGTGGGTGACCTTCTTGGTCATGCCCGTTTTCGCACTCGCAAACGCGGGCCTCGTGTTCGATGAGCAAACCCTCACGAATATCATGCAGCCGATTCCGCTAGGTGTCGTGCTTGGGCTTCTTTTAGGCAAACCGATCGGCATCACTCTCGCGTCGTGGCTGGCGGTGCGCTTCCGTCTGGGCGTTCTTCCGGCAGGAACTACCTGGCTTCA
>DASRHX010000688.1:0-4602 GCA_035650295.1 Bryobacteraceae bacterium
CCGATCAAAGACCCCGAGAGCGCCGACCTCGTCGCCCCATAGGAATGCCAGGGCGCCTAACAAACCGCCCGGCGTGCGAATTCGGACATGGGTGATCTCGGCGTCGGCGTCGCGATTCTGGCTCTGCTTTTCGCGCTGCTGCTGACAGGGCTGTGGATTTTCGTGGCCATACTGCTGACAGGCGCGGCCATCCTGTACTTCGTCTCGAGTTTCAGCCTGCCGAGGATCGGGCTAAACATGTACCCGATCCTCATGACCAAGCTGACCAGTTACGATTTCGCGTCGCTGCCGCTCTTCGTGTGGATGGCGGAGATCATCTTCCGCTCGCGTATCTCCGACGGAATCTTCCAAGGCCTCGCGCCGTGGCTGACGCGCGTGCCCGGGCGCCTGCTCCATGTTAACGTCCTCGGCTGCGGTCTCTTCGGCTCGGTCTCGGGATCCAGCGCCGCGACCTGCGCGACGATCGCAAAAATTGCGCTGCCGGAGTTGAAGCGTCGCGGCTACGACGAGCGCGTCGCTCTCGGCAGCCTGGCGGGCGCGGCGACACTTGGGATCCTCATCCCGCCCTCGATCACGATGGTGATCTACGCGCTCGCGGCCGACGTGTCATTGGTGCGACTGTTCCTCGCCGGGTTCCTTCCCGGGCTTCTGGTGATCCTTCTCTACAGTGGTTACATCGCCGTATGGGCATTGCTGCACCCGGACCGCATGCCGCCGCGTGAGTCCAGCACGACATTTCGCGAACGAATTGTGGCGACGAAGCACCTCTTTCCTACATTCGCTCTCATCCTCGGCATCGTCGTCGTGCTGGTGATGGGCTGGGTATCTCCGTCGGAATGCGCCGCAGTCGGCGTCGCCGGTGCCTTCGTGCTCGCTTGGCTGTCTGGCGGTTTTACTTGGAACTCCTTCAAACAAAGCATCACCGGAACGGTGCAGATCAGCTGTATGATCGTTCTAATCCTGGCGGCGTCGGCGTTCATGTCCTCTGCGCTGAGTTATTCAGGGCTGCCGGCAAAGCTCGCAGGTTGGGTCGGCTCATTGGATCTTTCCACTTGGGCGCTCATAGCGGTCCTGCTGCTGATCTATGCCATCCTCGGAACTGCAGTGGATGGTGTGTCGCTAATCGTCCTTACGATGCCGGTCGTCCTGCCCCTAGTGATCCAGGCAAAGATAGACCTTATCTGGTTCGGGATTTTCATGATCCTGGTGATCGAGATGTCCGAGGTCACCCCACCGGTCGGCTTCAGCCTTTTTGTCTTGCAGGCGATGAGCGGGCGCGACAGCTTCTATGTGGGTGCCGCGGCGCTCCCATTTTTCATCCTATTGGCGGTCGCGGTCGCACTGATCACCGTGTTTCCGCAGATCGTCATGGTCCTTCCCGACGCCGCATTCGCGAGGTAGGACGATGCGCTATTCCGCTCTGAATCTGGCATGGAATGCCCTGCGGGGAAACCGACACTGGCGACCGGCTTGGCGCGACGCAACTCCGCGAGCGTCCTACGACGTTGTCATCGTCGGGGGCGGCGGCCATGGGTTGGCGACGGCTTACTACTTGGCGAAGAACCACGGCATCAAGAACGTGGCTGTTTTGGAAAAGAGTTATCTCGGCTCCGGCAACGTTGGGCGAAACACGACAATCATTCGCTCGAACTATGGGGAGCCGCCGAATACTCGTTTTTATGAATGGTCGCTCCAGCTTTGGGAGCGCTTTGAGGCAGACCTGAACTACAACGCCATGGTCAGCCAACGCGGCGTAATCCAACTCTTCCACAGTGATCAGCAGCGCGATGCATACGCACGCCGCGGGAACACTATGCGGATGTACGGAGTGGACTGCGAGCTAATCGGCGTAGAGAAGCTGCGCAAGCTCGTGCCCTACTTGGACTTCGAGAACGCACGCTTTCCGGTGCACGGGGCCCTATGGCAGCGCCGCGGCGGCACGGTAAGGCACGACGCCGTTGCCTGGGGATACGCACGCGGCGCCGACAGCCTAGGTGTAGATCTGATCCAGCAATGCGAGGTGATAGGCATGCGGATGAAGAACGGCCGCATCATGGGTGTGGAAACTACCCGCGGCTTCATCGAAGCCGGCAAGGTAGGGCTCGCGGCGGCTGGAAACTCCTCGCGGGTTGCGGCAATGGCCGGCTTGCGGCTACCGATCGAGAGCCATGTCCTGCAGGCTTTCGTGTCCGAGGCTCTCAAGCCAATGGTCGATCACGTCGTCATGTACGGCGCTGGTCACTTCTATATCAGTCAATCCGACAAGGGAGGTCTGGTGTTCGGCGGCGCTATCGACGGCTACAACTCGTACGCGCAGCGCGGCAACCTACCGACCATCGAAGACACAGCGGAGATGGGCGTATCTCTCATGCCGGTGCTCGGGCGTGTGCGGATTCTCCGACATTGGGGAGGGATCATGGACATGTCCATGGACGGCGCGCCTATCATCGACCGCACCTCGATCGAAGGTCTCTACCTCAACTGTGGCTGGTGCTATGGAGGATTCAAGGCGACGCCCGCCTCGGGCTGGTGCTTTGCGCACACCATTGCGAACGATCAGCCGCATGCGCTCAACCAGCACTACCGTCTGGACCGGTTCGAAACCGGCCGTCTCATTAGCGAGACGGGTGCCGGGGCCCAGCCCAATCTGCACTGAAACGATCGTGCGTATCCCCTGCCCCCACTGTGGTGAGCGCGGAAGTGAAGAGTTCGCATATTTCGGGGACGCAGTATCGCGACCCAAAGAAAACGGCCCCGATCCGGCCGGCGCGTGGATGGACTATGTGTATCGGCGCGACAACCCAGCCGGACCCCACCGCGAGCTTTGGCACCACGTCCACGGCTGCCGCGGCTGGTTAGTGGTCGCGCGCAACACGCGGGATCACATGATTACCGAAGCAGAACCGGCGACGGCGATCGCTACGAAAAGCGGCGGCAAGCGATGAATACCATCGCGGCGCCGCAGCGCTATCGACTCCCGGCCGGAGGATGTATCGATCGCTCTCGCACGTGCACCTTCTCCTTCGACGGCCTGCGCTACACCGGCCATCCGGGCGATACCCTCGCCTCGGCATTGCTCGCCAGCGGTGTGCGGCTCGTTGGACGTTCGTTCAAGTACCACAGACCGCGGGGAATCGTGGCGCTCGGGTCGGAGGAGCCGAATGCCCTCGTATCGCTGGGTAGCGGCGCGCGCCACGAGCCAAACCTGCGCGCGACTACGGTCGAGTTGTACGACGGACTCGTGGCCGAGAGCCAGAACCGTTGGCCGTCGCTGTCGTTCGACCTGAGAGCACTCTCGCAGCTGGCGGGACCTTTGATCGGCGCCGGCTTCTACTACAAGACGTTCATGTGGCCGCGCGGATTCTGGGAGAAGGTTTACGAGCCGTTAATCCGTCGCGCCGCCGGACTGGGACGGCCGCCAACTGCGCCGGATCCCGACCACTACGACAAAGTCACCGTCCATTGCGATGTTCTAGTAGTCGGTTCCGGACCGGCGGGCCTGGGAGCAGCACTTGCCGCGGCCCGCGCCGGCGCTCGGGTGGTGGTTTGCGAGGAAGAGCCGCGCCTGGGCGGGCGTCTACTTATTGAACGCGGGATATTTGCCGAAACCCCAGCGAATGCGTGGGTCGATGAAGTGGAAGGCGAGTTGCGCGCCAATTCGGACGTGACTGTGCTGCCTCGGACAACCGTGTTCGGAACCTATGATCATGGCGTATACGGCGCGGTGGAGCGCGTGTCGGATCACTTGCCCGAGCCGCTGCCTCACCAGCCGAAACAGCGCCTCTGGCGGATTGTCTCCAAGAGCGCGGTGCTCGCGACTGGCTGCATCGAGCGGCCACTGCTCTTCGCGAACAATGATCGACCGGGCGTGATGCTCGCGGGCTCCGTACGCGGATACTTGAATGGCTTTGCCACGATTCCGGGAAAGCACGTGGTCGTGGTCACGAACAATGACGACGGATACCGGACCGCCAGAGACTTGGCGAGCGCGGATGTGGAAGTCCGAGCCATCGTCGATGTGCGGCCCGCCGATTCAGTACCTTCCGAACGACTCCGCGGTGCCGTCAACGCGCGTGTCATCCATGGCATGGTGCGGGAGGTCGCCGGCATCTCACAGGTACGCGCCGTGGAGATACTGAGCGACGACGGCCGTGAGCGAATCGCTTGCGACGTGGTTGCGGTGGCGGGCGGCTGGAGTCCTAACATTCAACTGGCTTGCCATTTGGGAGGTAAGCCGGTCTGGGACGAAGCCATTGCAGGATTCCATATGAAGAGCGCGCCCCGCGGCATGCGAATAGCGGGCAGCGCGGCCGGCATCTTCTCTAGCCCCGCGGTCATGCGCTCCGGGATTCAGGCTGGTCTTGAATGTGCCAGCGACGCTGGCTTCCAAGGCAAAACCTTCGAACCGCCTGCTATGAACGAGGAGACTTACGCTATCCGCGCGGATTGGCGCCTTCCCGCAGCAAAGGGCAAGGTTTTTGTGGATCTCCAGCACGATGTGTCGATCGCGGACATTGAGCTCGCGCAACGAGAGGGATTCGGAACGATCGAGCACATGAAGCGGTACACAACACTGGGCATGGGCACCGACCAGGGCAAGAC
>DASRHX010000689.1:0-9127 GCA_035650295.1 Bryobacteraceae bacterium
GCCCGCCGATCTGCCGTTGCTCGCGCACGAAAACCTATTCGCGTCACCGCACATTGGCGGCTCGACCGAAGAGGCGCAGGAAATTGTGGGGATCCGCATCGCGCAACAGATGGTGGAATACCTTGCCAATGGCGTGGCGATCAGCGCGGTGAACATGCCCGCGCTTTCTCCCGATCAATATAAAACGGTCGGCCCTTGGCTCGACGTGGCCGAGCGATTGGGCAAGTTCGCCAGCTATATTGCCGAGGGAAATCCAAAGTTGGTGCGGATCGCCTATTCGGGCGCGTTCGCCGATTCGGGCTCGAACCTGATCCGGAACGCGGGCCTCGCCGGAGTGTTGGCGCGTTCGCTGTCCGGGCGGGCAAACCTCGTCAACGCGATGCAGATCGCCGGCGACCGTGGACTGCAGGTAGCCGAGAGTCATGATACACGCGATCAGCACTTGGATTCGCTGGCACTCGAACTGGAAACCGATAAAGGTGTCACCTCCGTGGAAGGCACGCTCGTACTGGGCAAGCCGAGATTGATTCGCGTGGATGGCATTCCGATGGAGGCGTCGCTCGCGGGCAACTTGACGTTTCTGCGCAACCAGGACGTGCCGGGCGTCATCGGACACGTGGGCACGGTCCTGGGAAAGAATCAGGTGAACATCGCCAATTTTGCTTTGGGCCGTCAGGAGGCCCCGTCAAAACCAGGCGCCACGCTGGAAGCAATTGCGATCGTGGAAACCGACGCAACGCCTGGCGAAGACGTGCTGAAACAACTGGCGGGACACGCCGCGGTACTGCGAGTCCGGACGGTAATTTTGGATTAATGGACAGGCGGGGACGTCTATCCTGCAAGGCGGATGTGCCTGTCACGGCCGCTTTTTGAATTTGTCGAGTAACGTTTTCATATGCTTTGCCCGTCTTTATGGATTGCTTGGACCGGAACCGTATGGTACGATTGGATCGCTCTCATGGACCGCATCCTGCGTGATCCAGCGCGCATCCGCCCGAACCAAAAACCCACGGCATTGGAGTTTTGCACAGAGGAATGAGTCATACCGTTTTTCTCGGAAATCTGCCGGCTTGGGTGACCGCTGACGATATCAAGTCTTGGCTTATGGCAGAGAACTTGATGGCCGATCAGATCAAAGTCATCCGAAACCCGGAAACACAGGAATCCAAAGGCTTCGCATTTATTGAAGCCCCCAACCAAGAAGAGATGCAGTCGATTATTCGCCGGTTCGACCGCGCCCCGCTGGAGGACCGGTTGCTTCGCGCCAATCCCGCGCAGCCGCCTCGTGGCCGGCGCCCCATGGGTGCTCCGGGAGCGCCAGGGCAGGATCGGGAGCAACGCCCCGCTGGCCCGGCTGCTGGGGCGGCCGCCCCAGCTGGCGATCGACGGCGGATGGCACGTCCCCGAACGGGCGATGCGCCACCACCGCGGACCGAGCGCGCCGACCGCGCGCCGAAGGGCAAAGCGAAGTCCGGCCCGCCCAGCGCGTTCGCCGAAGAACTAGCAAAAGCGCTTTAACTTTTACACTTATCTACTCCTCATCCTCGTGCACACGAACAGCGCGGCATGCGTCCGCGCTGTTCGTGTTTCTCGCCACGGCGCTTTCTCCTTGCCATTCAGTGATATACTTTGTGCCGGACTCGACGCCCAGACCGCGTTCGATCTCCTCATTTGACCTAATTGAGGAGGCTGGCCGTATGGCAGACCTCGTATTAATTCGTGCTTTCTTCGTGTTTTTATTGGCGGGGGCAGCGTTCTTTCTGCGTCCGTTCACACTCGATGCCTGGCCCGCGGCAGCAGTGGGCGCACTGCTCGGAATTGCCGTTGTCGCCTTTGAAATTCGCCTCAAACAGGTGAGCCTGAAGCGGCTGATCGGCGCGGCGGTGGGCAGCATCATGGGGATACTCGGCGCCTTCCTCATTGCCCTCGTCCTCGAACGCGCACTCCCCGCACATGCGGCGACGGCTCCGTTTCTGCAACTCCTGGTCCTCTTGCTGATGACCTACGTCGGTTTGATCGTAGGCGCCACCAAAGGAGAGATGCTGAACCTGGCGGCTTTCGGTGGCGTTTTCGGCAGCGAGAAACAATCCAAACAGACATTCAAGATTCTCGACACCAGCGTAATCATCGACGGCCGAATTGCAGACATTTCGGAAACGGGGTTCCTGGATGGCGTAATCGTGATTCCGCAGTTTGTGCTGCGCGAGCTGCAACTGGTGGCCGATTCGGGCGACTCGATGAAGCGCAACCGCGGCCGCAGGGGGTTGGACATTCTGGCGCGCATCCAGAAAATGCCGCAGTTAAACGTGCAGTTGCTTGAGGACGATTTCCCGAACGTAAAGGAAGTCGACCTGAAACTGATCGAACTGGCAAAGGTCTACGACTGCAAAATTGTCACCAATGATTTCAACCTGAATAAGGTGGCGCAGCTCCATGGCGTCGAGGTGCTGAACATTAACGAGCTTGCCAACGCGCTCAAACCCGTCGTACTTCCGGGCGAGACAATGCGGGTGTTCATTCTCAAGGAAGGCAAAGAGTACAACCAGGGCGTGGCCTATCTCGACGATGGCACAATGGTAGTTGTGGATAATGCGAAGCGAATGATCTCGAAGACGATCGACATTTCGGTGACGAGCGTTCTGCAGACGACCGCGGGCAAGATGATTTTCGGCCGCTTCGATGAGAAGCAGCATGCCGTTTTCGACAAACACCAAGGGGCTGAGCGCCACGAGCGGGCTTCCCGCGAGCATCCCGCGCAAGCGGCGGCTGCCACCCCACCGTCGGCTTAGCTCGCGCTTGGCCATTTATTGTGAGAACTGAATTCAGAACCCCATGAGAGTCTCCGTCATACTTCCCGCCGCCGGTCTCGGCACGCGCATGGGACGCGCGGCTTCTCCCGAAAAATCGGGTGTCAGCCGCAAGCAGTTCATGCTGCTCGACAGCTCGCCGATTCTGCTGCACACGATCCGCAAGTTTCAGCAGGCGCCGTCGGTGTCGGAGATAGTGGTGGCGTTGCGCGCCGAGGACATTGCCTGGGTACAGGAATTGGTGGCCTCCGAGCGATTCGCCAAGCCGGTGCGACTAGTGGAAGGCGGTGAGTCGCGGCAACAGTCGGTAGAGCATGCACTGGCGGCGATCGGCGCGGACACGACGCTGGTGGCCGTGCATGATGCAGTGCGTCCGTTCATTGACGTTGAGACGATCGAGAAGGTGATCGAAGAGGCGAACCGCACGGGCGCGGCGATTGTCGGCATCGTGCCAGTAGACACGGTAAAGCAGGTGAAGAAAAACCAGATTCGGCAAACGCTTCCCCGCGAGCACCTGGTTCTGGCGCAGACGCCGCAAGTGTTTTCGCATGCCTTGTTGAAGGAGGCATTCGGCCGCGCGCGTGAAGAGAGCTTCAACGGCACCGACGAATCGAGCCTCGTGGAGCGCTTGGAGAAGGTGGAAGTGACGGTGGTGACCGGCTCGGATCGCAATATCAAGATCACGAAGCCATCCGACATGGACTTGGCACGGCTCTTCCTGGAGCAGGAATTGGCAGCCGCGCGGGCCTAACATGGATTTTCCCGACCTGCGCACCGGCCTGGGCTGGGACACGCACCGCCTGATCGCCGGACGGCCACTCATATTGGGCGGTGTCACCATCCCGAGCGAACTTGGATTGGACGGGCACTCCGATGCGGATCTGCTGTCGCATGCGATTACCGACGCAATTTTAGGCGCGGCGGCGCAAGGCGACATTGGACAGCATTTTCCCGACAACGATCCACAGTGGAAAGGCGCCGACAGCCTGCAACTCATGCAACATGCGGTTCGGATTGTGCACACAGCCGGCTTTCAGGTTCTCAATATCGATTCGACGGTAATTCTCGAACGGCCGAAGCTGAAGGATTTCCGGCTGGCAATCCGGGAGAAGCTCGCGGCGACGTTAGGACTCGAACTTTCACGTGTGTCGGTGAAGTTTAAGACGCACGAGAAGGTTGGCCCCGTGGGCGAAGGCCGCTCGGCCGAGGCGCAGGCGATTGCGCTGCTCGTGAAGAGCTAGTCAGAAGATAAACTTCATTCCCAACTGAACCTGCCGCGATGAACCGAGATCGCCGCGCGCCGTGCGTGTCGCCGTGATGCGGGCAAAGTCGGCGGACGTGACCGTTCGATTCGGCTGAGCGAAGTTTGGATGGTTGAACAGATTGAACGCCTCGGCGCGGAATTGAATCTGAATGCCTTCCTTAATGCGGGTGTTCTTGGCGATAGAAAGATCCACGTCGGCGAAGCCCGGACCCTCAATGATGTTGCGGCCGGCGTTCCCGAAGCCACGCGGATGGCGGACGAAGGCGGCCTTATTGAAGAACAACTCGGGCTGTGGATTGTCGATCTTCAACGTCTGGCCGGGCACGACGTCGGGGCGGTCGAATTGGAGAAGGCTTCCGCTGCCATCGGCGAGGAGCGGCACGATGGGGCTGAAGAAATTGCCAGATTGTAAGTTGACGATGGGCGACACGCTCCACCCTTCGACCACGCGGCCGATGAAGGAACCGGTGGCGTGGAAGGGAAGCTGATAGACGCCGCTCAAGACGAATCTTTGCAGCGCATGGAAATCTGACACCGAGCGCTCGGCTTTCAGGTTGCGAAAGTCCTGCGCCTCGGGATTGGAACTGCCCACGGAATTGTTGTCGATCGATTTGGCGTGGGTATAAGAGGTGGAGAAGGTGAGCCCCTTGCTGAAGCGGCGATTGGCGGAGATCCAGAGTCCGTTGTAGTTAGAGTTGGAAACGGATTGGTTCATATTGATACTCGAGAACGCCGGGGCAAGGGGGCGAATGCCGCCGATGCCCTGGTTGTAGTCGCCGTTGATGCGCAAGTGGCGGCCTTGGGAGCCGACGTAGGTCACCTGAAAGACGGTGCCTGCGAGTTCCTGCTGCACGTTGAAGTTATAGGAGAGCACGCGTCCGTTTTGGAAAGCGGGGTCGACCGATTGTGCGGCGACGGCGGCAGGCCCACCGCCGGGCTGCGCAAATGGCGTGGCGAGTGTGATTCCGCTCGTGAAGTTCACGGCAGAGGAGAACGGCGGGTTTGAGCTGAGGGCGGAAACGAGGTTGGTCACGGGCTGGTCGTAGTAGAGACCAACGCCGGCGCGGATCGACGTTTTTCCCCTGCCGAACGGATCGTAGGCGAAACCAATACGCGGGCCGAAGTTGGTGAATTGGCGATTGTAGGGCCGCTCCACGCCGTCGGTTCCGACGGGGATGATCTTGTTCTGCGTGAAGTCGAAAATGCCAAGGCGGTTGTGCACTTCGTTCGGCACGCCGTTGTACTCCCAACGTACTCCGAGATTCAGGCTGAGCCTGGCGGTTAACTTCACGTCGTCCTGCGCGAAAGCGTTGAACGCGCTAACGCGAAGGCTATTGGTGACGGGCAATCTGGTCTGCGTGGTTTGCGATGGAGTGCCCGCGAGAAAGGCGGCAAGCGAAGGAAATGTGATGACGCCGCCGGTCGCTCGGTTAAAGTTGTTATTCCGGAAGCGGCGAAACTCGGCGCCGAACTTAAGCGAGTGCTTTCCCTTGATCCAGGAGAGCGTGTCGTTGTATTGAAAGGTCGTATCGCCGCGGCCTTGGGGGAAGCCATTGATGCCGCCGAAGGCCATTACACCCGAGACCGTGAAGGTGGGGAGCAGCGGCGAGCCGGTTGTGAGTCCGAAGTCGGTGGGGGCGTATTTATCGAGAACGTCCGGGTTGAACTCGATGTGGACGCGGTTGAGGCCCGCGCGCAGTTCGTTGGTAATGTTGGGAGCGAGAACGCGCGTGTAACCCAACGACAACAGATAGCGCTGGGCGGGACGAAAGTCGCCAAAGCCGGGAAGAGTGTTGTTCTGGAGCGTAGGCTCGGTGCGACTGTCGCGGTTAGAGATGAAGTTGCCGAAGACGAAGTCCTTCGAGGAGAAGCTGTGATCGACACGGCCGGTAAATTGGTTGAGCGTGCGCTTGCGTGGAGCGGAACCGAGGAAGCGGTTACCGGAATTTGCCTCTGGTATGAGGGGGAGCAGCTTTTGAATTACCGGATTGGTGACTGCGGCGCGCTCGGCGGCGGTGGGCACCTGGGAATTGAGGGTGGCCACTTCACGCCCTCGCCGTCCTTCATAGCTGTGGAAGAAGAACGTCTTATTGCGGATGACAGGGCCGCCAATGGAGTAGCCGAAGATGTTCCGCTTGAACGGCGGGATCGGAACATCGGCGCGATCGAAGAAGTTTTTGGCGTCGAGCTTTTCGTTGCGCATGAATTCATACGCGGTGCCGTGAAAGCCGTTGGAGCCTTGCTTGGAGATGGCGTTGATGATGATGCCGGCATTGCGGCCATACTCGGCGCTGAAGGCGTTGGTCTGGACCTTGAATTCCTGAATGCTGTCGATGTTGGGCTGGAAGGTGATCTGGTTCTGCACCATGTCGCTCAGGTTGACACCGTCGAACATATAGTTGGTCGAGTCTTCGCGCGTGCCGCTGGCATTGATGCCGGAAGATCCGATGCCGCTGGGCGAGGCAAGGAAGGTGCGGTTATTGGTCGATGGTACGACGGTGCCGGCCGTGAGCAAAGCGAGGTCGAGGAAGAAGCGGCCGTTGAGCGGGATCTCTGCGATCTTTTTATTTTCGACAACCTCGCCGAGGCTCGATGTCTCGGTCTGCACCGCAATGGAAGAGGCATCGACGGTGAGCACGGTCGCCGTTTCGCCCACCTGTAAATTGACGTCGGCGCGCCCGCGATCTTCCACCGCCAGCACGATGGGGCTTTGCACGAACGACTTAAAGCCGGCCTGTTCCACGCGAAGCGAGTAGCGGCCTGGGCGCACGCGTGGGAACTCGTAAGTGCCCGACGTGTCCGACTTCACCGTGATGGCGACGCCGGTATCCAGGTTCGTGATGGTCACGGAGGCGCCGGGCACCATTGCCTCCTGAGCATCGCGAATGGTTCCTACCAGCGATGCATTTTGTGCAAAGACAGGCAGCGATAAGAGAAGTGAAACGAACGAGAGAAGTGAAGCAATTCTCATGACCAACTCCTAAGCGGACAAGGAATAGCTACGAGGACCCAACCGATCTTGAGTGCCCTCAGAATAAGGCAATTGTTCGTTGGAAGCAATAAATCAATGCGGCCAGAATGTTAACTCACGCCGTTTGCCGTTCGGCGATAATGGCAGTATGAGCCGGGGGCTCCTTCTCTTAGTGGCGGCGATTCCCGCGTTTGGTCAGGCGACCTATTCGCATGACGTCGCGCGCATCTTCCAAAGTAAGTGCGAGATTTGCCACCGTCCGAACGATATCGCGCCCTTCTCTCTGCAGGGCTATGAACAAGCCTCGCGGTTCGCCGAAGATATTAAACGAGTGGTGAGCGAGCGGATCATGCCGCCATGGAAACCCGTGGACGGCCATGGCAGTTTCAAAGACGGCTTCGGGCTCACGCAGGAAGAGCGCGACATGATCGTGCGCTGGGTCGACGACGGCGCAGTGAAGGGCGAAGACGCCGACCTGCCGGAACCTTTGCCGGAGCGCGGCGAGTGGTCTTTGGGCGAGCCGGATCTTGTGCTCGGCATGACGGAAGAGTACACGCCTCCGCGCGGCAAGGACATGTATCGCTGCTTTGTCCTGCCGACCGATTTCGAGCGGCGGCGGTTTGTGTCGGCGGCCGACGTTCTGCCTGGCGACCGCAGCATCGTTCATCACGTGATTCTGTTTCTCGATACGTCAGGCAAGGCGGAGGAACTCGACGCAGCCGAAGAAGGACCGGGCTACACATGCTTTGGAGGTCCGGGAACTGTAGTGGCCGCAGGCAGCGCGATCAGCTCGATTCTGGCGAATGGCATGGCGCTGGGCGGGTGGGCTCCGGGAGCGCGGGCGCGGCTGCTGCCAGAAAAGATCGGCATGGAGCTGCCAGCCAAAGCGCGCGTGGTGATGCAGGTTCACTACTACGCACGCAGTCGCACGGCGGCGGACAAGACCCGCGTTGGGTTGTATTTTACGAAAGGCGACGTGGAGCGGCGCCTCATCTATGTACCGCTAGTGCCGCTCGATGTGTTTGGGCGCGTAGCGTTGACCATTCCTGCGGGCGCCGAGGCGCATGAGGCGCGCGGCGTGCTGCCGGTGATCGCGCCGCTGCAACACAAGATCATCACCATCTTTCCGCACATGCACCTGCTCGGGCGCAAAATCGAGGTTGACGCCACCATACGCGGTGAGGACGTGCCGCTGATCAAGATCGACGATTGGGACTTCAACTGGCAGGGCCAGTACACATTCACCGAACCGATTGAGGTGCCCGGCTTCAGCCTTCTCAAGGTGAAGTGCACTTACAACAACTCGGAATCCAATCCGCGTAATCCCAACAATCCTGTGAAGACTGTCACCTGGGGAGAAGGCACAGAGGACGAGATGTGCCTCGCCTTCCTCGGGGTAACGTTCGACAACGAGAACTTGCTATTTGGATTGGGCGGAGTGTTTTAAGGGCACCCAGGCCGTCTGCGGCGGATTGTTCGCCGCGGCAAGACCAATCTCGAAGCCCAGGCGCACAACATCTTCGAGCCCCGAAAAATCCCAATCGTCGCGATACTCGTCGCTGGGCTGATGGTAGTTGCGCGCGCCGTATTCGGTGAGCAGAGCACTGCGGCGTTCCACGTCGGCGAGGAACTCAGTGCCGAGTTTGACGCTGAAAGCGGGTACGCCGGCTTTGGCGAAGGCGAAATGATCAGAGCGGAAATAGGAACCCGAGGCGGGGCGCTGGTCGGGCCGAACGATCATGCCGAAGCGGGCGACGATGCGCTCGATGTGCGGCCAGAGGGTGGTGCGTTCAGCACGGTCGAGGATGACGTCCTTCACCCGGCCAATCGGATAAAACGAGTCGAAATTCAGATTGAGGGCGGTTTTTGCGAGCGGTACCGACGGGCGTGCGACGTATGCGTCGGCGCCTCGAAGTCCTGCTTCCTCAGCCGAGGTGGCGATGAAAATCGCCGTGCGCGCGGGCTTGCGCGGGGCCGTGGCCCAACCACGGGCGATCTCCAAAATGACCGCTACGCCTGTTGCGTTGTCCACCGCACCATTGAAGATCTTGTCGCCGGTGGCGGACGGGTCGATGCCGAGGTGGT
>DASRHX010000690.1:0-12194 GCA_035650295.1 Bryobacteraceae bacterium
GAGATTGTGACATGCCGACGAGGATTTCATACGACACCTTACCGTGAAGCCAGCTTGGCCTGTCAAAAAGCGGCAAATCGATAAAGCCTGCGGTAAACGAGCCATTGTTGAGACGGAAGGGGCTGTTCGACCCGCCGAGAAGCAGGCCAACCTGCGCGCCGATCTTGCCGATGTCCGGAACCAACTCGGGAGGCATCTCAAAACGCGATGCCGAACGAGCAGGCGGCGGAGGCGCTTGGGCGGGTGCGGGAACGGGTTCGGGCTCGACTGCCGGCGCACCTTCGCGATCCGTGATCAGGCGGGCAAGCGCTTTTTCCAAAGAAGCTACTCGCGCCTCTAGGCTGCGAATCTTTTCTTCATACGCTGCGTTCGACGGAACGGTGCCCACCTGCGCGGAGAGAGCCGAAACGAGTGGCCCGACCGTCATCAACGCCAAAGCTAATCTCGAAGCGCAATTGACAATCCTCATGAAGCCCCCTGTTTTTCCATTGACCGTCTGAGCGCCTGGAGCGCGCCGCGGGTCCACGTCTTCACACTTCCCAGCGGCAACTCCAACTTTTCCGCAATCTGGCTCTGAGACAGTCCCTCGTAAAATGCAAGCTCGATCATCTGCTTTTGGCGATCATTGAGCTTGCTAAACGCCTGCTGGATCTGGTGGCCGAGTTCTTTTGTGAACAGATCTTTCTCGGTATCGCTCTCGGTCGCGCAGAAGCTCGCGGACTCGATGCTGACGTTGCGTGAGTGACTGCCATAGGGCGACCGCAGGTAATCCAGGGCGATATTGCGGGCAATTGTGAAAAGCCAGGGCCCGATCGACGCAGTACCTTCACGGATCTGGCCGGACCGAGTCCAAAGGCGTTGGAACGTGTCCTGCACGATATCTTCGGCAAGGTAGGGATCTTTCACCATTCGCAGAATGAAACGATAAATGATTACGCCATAGGCGTCGTAAAACGTAGCCAACGCCTTAGGGTCCCGCCGGCGCAAGTCAGCGGCTAACTCCGCCTCGTTGGGAGGCGCGTACGTCGCAAGAATGAGAAGAAATAGAGACACAAATTCCTATTCGGTGGACACCAAACCGCAAAAGTTTATCACGAACGGAATCGGGGCAGCGGCAATGGAGGCGAACGCCTACGTTATATACCGGGCTCCCGCACGATTCCTGTTAAGTCGATGGTGCTCACATATGGACAGAAGCCGTTTGCCCTCTGCTCACGGTAGATCCTCATTATTCCCTCTGAATCGTCCGCACTCCAATAATCCAACGTGAATACCTTCAGGGCGGGCCGGCGGCGTACCGCAGATTGGAGCCACTCCACCTGGCGGCGATAAAGCGTGGCGTCCACTAATTGGTATTCCTTTCTATCGAAATTATAAGTTGAATATACCGACTCGCCAACTACTATATCGACATCGTCGACGACCGGGATAAGTAAGGAATACGCCCTATTCAACACTAAGGTAATTTTTGGATTTTCTCTTCGAATTCGTTTAATCAGTTCGACGGCTGCAGCGGCCATGCCATTGTATTGGCCGGATGGATCGGATTCCATATGAAGCGGGCTGTCGAGAGTGTCCAGGAAGATGCCATGGAAGCCGCGCTTCAATATCTCGGGGACGATCTGCTCGCAGAAGCGGGTGTGCCACCGGCGATCTCGAATATCGATGTAGTAGTTTCCCTTCCACGTCGCGCTTGGACGGAGCAGCAGCCCCTGCGCCTTCAACTCCTGAAAATAGCTGTAGTCTTCACTCGCCTCGCCGACACTTGCATAGCCGATAAGCACCTTGCCCATGTCCGCCAAGGGAAGTAGGGGGGGGTAGTACCTACTGTCCAGAACCACGACATCGTACGGCGCAAACGCAGAAGTCCCTTCCTTGTTGGAATAGTAAACAACCCAGCGTTTCATTTCACCCTTGGGCTCACATGAAGACACAGCGCCGAGTAGCGCTGAAGTAATGGTACGTCTCGATAAAGAGTGCATAAGTGGTCTCCAGACTCCGCTAAGTGTATTTCCCTAAATCCAAGAGCTCTATTCCTCCGTAATGCCGAAGCCAGTATACTGCGATGCGCTGTCGTTCCCAATGCTTTTGGGGGGACATTCCCCGAGGAACGAACAGCTCGGAGGATTGACATGGAAAACTCATTCACAAAAAACAGTTGGCGGCGAACGGTTATCGTTTGCGGAACTGGAGGCGACGTTGGGCTCTTCGAAGAGGCCTTCAAGCGTCACGGTTCCCCAATACAGATATACCCCGAGTTCAATACTGCCGCAGAAGTCGCTGCGCGAAACTCCCCCTGTGTGCTCCTTGCAGAACGGGAATGTATCACTGGACTAGAGGCTTCGAAGACGAGGCTACGGCTCACCTTGATGCCAGGCATACACATCCTGGCGATCGGCGCGGAGAGCTCTTATAGCGACCCGGCTGCTTTATTGCGTATGGGGGTCGTCGGCTTTGTCGAGCCAAACTCTTCGCTGGAATTGCTAGAGAAGGTTTTCGAATGTGTAGAGAGCGGCGAGCTGTGGGTAACGCGCCGGCTCTTGGCCGAGATGGTGAGCACTCAGCCCGCGGCGTCCGCCTCACTGCTGACCCGACGAGAACTGGAGATTCTGAAACGGATGGCGGCGGGAAACAACAACCGCCAGATTGCGGATGCATTGTTTGTGACCCGCGATACCGTCCGCTGGCACCTGCGAAGCGTTTATGCGAAGTTGGGTGTCCATAACCGGCGGGCCGCTTCGGAATTGCTTTGGCTCGGGGCGGAGGGAGTCACCGCAAGTTGCCACAATGGCACGATGAGTCAATCCGCCTAGGACACGTTGTCGAATAATTCCGGCATTAGTACTTAGAACGAACTATCCATAACCATTTCGATAAGAAATGGTGCTGTGCCTCCGTGCGCGGCAAACATAGCGCTAACTGTCATAGTTTTTTAACAGTTAGTGCTATTTTTCGTTGTGGGGAGCACTCTCCGCAAACTGGGTGAGGGGGTAGTAATAAACCCTCCTATTCGGGGCAATATTTTGGGGTTACCGTATCGTTATTGAACTACGTCGGCGCAATGAGTGATTGTGACTGGCGGGAATAGAAACCAGGAGGAAATAAATGACACTCAACAAGGGCAATCTGAAGCGGGCCGGCGTTGCCGTACTCTCTTGCTTGCTGGCGCCAACGATGATTCTGGCGCAGGAACTCCCGCCGACCGACAATCCTTTGCCCCAGCCCCTTCCGCAGATTCTGACACCCATAACGAATATTCTCACGGGACTGCCAAACCTGCTTACCAGGGCGAGGGATTTGAAGCTTCTTGTTCTGAGCGCCGACGGGACTGAACCCAGTTTGGCCGCCATTAAGGCTATCTTAGGTCAACTTGGCACCCCATACGATTTGGTGATTCTCACGCAAACGGGCGGGAAGCTGCCCAAGTTAGAAGATTGGTCAAAAGGGTACTACCAAGGCATCATCCTGGCCACGGGTAATCTGGCAACGTGCACCACCAACCCATGTTCCCTTGCCCTCCTACCGGAAGGCTGGCTTACGCTTGACAAATACGCGGTGAGCTACGGAGTTCGCATTCTTAGTTACTATACGTTCCCGGATCCGCGATACGGCATCACCTGGACGGGCGGCGTGGCAAGCAGTGGTATGGCTCAGTTCCTGCCCGCGGCAGCGAGTGTCTTCCCCGATCTAAAGCGGACTCAGCCTGTTCCGGTGAACTATTCGTATATGTACTTCGCCGCCCCGACACCGGCTGCTGGAGAGTCAACAACACCCTTTCTGACAGTGGACGGGCAAATCGCTGGTGTTCTTCATAAAAAGGTGGACAAGCGCGAATATCTTGCCCTCACTCTCGATCACAATCCAAATTTGCTCCACTCAATCGTGTTCGGGTACGGCCTCGTCAATTGGGTTACGAAGGGCCTGTTTATTGGAAAGCGCCAGGCATTCTTTTCCCCGCAGATCGACGATGTCTTCATCGGAAGCGACCTATTTGACGCGACCAAAGCTGAGTGCAGGCCGACCGGCTTCATCGCCGACCCCACGGTCGATCCGAGCGGAGTATGCCCATTTCTCCGCATTACCGGTGCTGATCTCGATGGCATCGCCGCGTGGCAGGATCAGATGAACAGCGGGCAGTCCGGCAACATCAAGGTTAATATGGCCTTCAATGGCATTGGAACGACGCCCGCGGGTGGAGCCCTTCCCGGTGACACGTTGACCGCGTCGGCGAAAATACACAGATCCAAGTTCTTTTGGATCACTCATACCTACGACCATGAGAACCTCGACTGCTTCAATCCCGTGCCGAACAGTGGCGTCTGCACACCCGCGACCAATGCCCAATCGCTGGCCGAGATCAATCAGAACATAACGGTCGCCCAAAATCTGGGCTTGGTGCACGACACAACCGGAATGGTTACCCCAAATCTGTCCGGCTTAAATAACCCCGCGTTCCTGTCCGCGGCCGCAAGCAAAGGGATCCGCAATCTGGTGATGGACACTTCTCTGAACCCCAACGTCCCGTTTAATGCGGGCGTACGCAGCACCCATCAGTCGTCAATTCTGCTCATTCCCCGCCGTCCGACCAATATCTTCTACAACACCTCTACCGGATTCAATTTTCTGGCCGGATCACAACCGGACGAGTACAACTACTTCTATGGTCCAAACGGTATCAGCCGCATCGGCGGTCCCGGCGGCCCTCCTTTCTTCACCACCGACCAGACCCACGTTCAGATAATCAACACTGAGAGTGAGGCGATCATCAAGAACATGCTGCGTGGAGAAATCTACCCGGTCATGTTCCACCAGGCCAACTTGTGGCGTTATGACGGCACAAATAGCCTATTTACCGACGTTGCCGGCGCCGTCCTTTCGAAGTTTCGTGCAATGACGAACTTGCCGGTGCGAAGTTTGTCCCTGACAGCCACCGGTCAAGCCGTCACCGATCGCATGAGCTTCAATGCCTCGGGCGTTTCGGCGACCCTGGCCCCTGGCCTGACTCTGACCATCAAGGTGAGCCGCTCGGCAAAGATCCCGATTACGGGGCTCTGCCGCTCGGCATGTGAAGACAACGGCGGACAGCCGATTTCGCACTTTTCCGCTAATCCGCTTCTGCCGACGATCGTTCTGCTTCCGCAACTCTAAGGAGGTCTTTGATGAAAGGAGAACTTTGATGAAGCGTATAGCTCCGGCTATTCTGATCACCGTAGCGACCGCCTGGGCGGGTGGTCCTTCCGGCGGGCTTACGATCGACGAGGCAATTCGCGCCACCATGTCCACACCCTCTACCGAGGATTTGAACGTGGTTGTAGCGGAAAGCCGTGTGCGGTTCCTGGAAGCAATGGGACGCCGCCGCGTCGAAATGACACCACAAATGGGGCTGCTTGCCATTGCCAATCCATTTGCGGCGCTAACCAACCTCGGCGCCGGACTTCTCGTCAAACAAGGCGTCGTGCCGCCGATCATGATTCTCGATGCGCGGGCCGACTCTCTTGCCGCCCAGATTGCGCAGAAGAGGCGGGTGTTTCAGCGCGAGATGGCTGTGACGTCACGTTTCTACGATCTTGCGGAGGCACAACGCCATTCGGAGGCCGCTTGCGCCACGTTCCATGAGGCGAGCGGGCAGAGGAAGAAGGTCGAAAGAGAACTCTCCGCTGCTAGTGTCACGCAAGCAGAACTGATACGTCACGACCTCGCTGTTCTCGACCGGGAATCGGAGTGTGTCGACGCCGAGCAACGGCGCCAGCTTGCCGCCACCCGATTAGCGGCTTGGGTGGGAATACCGGAAGACACGATCACCGCCGAAGTGGACACGCAATCGCTTCAGGCCGCGGACGCACCTCTTCGCGAAGTGGGCCAGTTGGTCCGCGTAGCGATGATCCACCGCGCTGAACCGTCTCGCTCCCGCGACGCCATAGGCTCGCTGCGCAAGCAGGTCGAAGCGGCCCGGGCCGCGTCAGGCCTTCAACTGGCGGTTGGCGGCGCCCATCATCTCTCCGCCGCCGCATTCAATGCCGGAAAGAGTCACGTTCTGGCGAAGTTGGACAAGCTCGATCGGGAAATGGAAGAACTGGCGATGGAGATTCGCGAGCAGGTGGCTCAAATGAAGATGCGTTTTGAAAGCCAGCGGAGCCAGCTTACGATCGCGAAGAAGCGCCTTACCCTGTCGCGC
The DNA here is from genome assembly GCA_035650295.1 of Bryobacteraceae bacterium. Lineage (GTDB taxonomy): Bacteria > Acidobacteriota > Terriglobia > Bryobacterales > Bryobacteraceae > JAFLBB01. The sequence goes on from DASRHX010000690.1 coordinate 6,176, forward strand.
CAACAGGCGCAGGCGGCAGCTGTCCGTTATCGCGCGGGTTTGGAGAACGTTTCTTTTCGGGATGCCGCCGAAACCGCAGAACTGCAGTCGAGGGCTTTCTATCTGCGTCTGGAACAGGATAGTCGCCTTTCCCTTGCGGCCTTGATGAGTGTGTGTGGAATCCGTTCAGAGCCACCGGCACGCCGGTACGCGCTCGTGACCGAGCCCGCCACGGTAATAACCGCCTCGCTGCCGTAAAGGGCTGACATGGAAGGCGCGAAATCCAACTCTAAACCACTCGCATCGGTGCTGTGGTTATTTGCCCTGCTGTTGGTAATTGTGGCTTTCGTCGCCCGTAGCAGCCCCGCCCTTTCGCATGCGGTTCAGGCACGATTTGGGGCGGCGGGCCAAACTGTGCTTCCCGCTAAAATCGAACCTGTCGCCCAGTTCGAGATCACGGCCGAATACGGCGGAACAGTTCGCCAGGTCCAACTTGCGGCAGGTTCTTTGGTTCAATCGGGAAGCACGTTAATGGTCCTCGAAAATGCCGAGCTCGCGGCCGAAGCGCTCGCTGCATCCAGGCGACTGGAGGTGGCCGCGCTGCGCCTTCGGGCCGCGGATTCGAAGAGCAGGTTGGGCACAGTGGAGCGCGAGCATTCACAGATCGCTTTGCAGGATCATGCCGCGGCCGTCGATCGGTTCAATAATCACTCCCTGGTCGCCGCGGAGCGTGCCGCCTCAAATTCCCGAAAGCGAGCCGCCGAAGTCCGAGGGCTTGCCGCTCAAGGCCTCGCCACCGCCTCCGAGGTGGAGAACGCTCAAGTTGCCGAGGCGGCCGCGTCCCGTGACCTGGATGCCGCTCGCGAGCATCGCTCCCGACTGAAGCAGGAAGTAGCGCAGGCGGAATCGCGCCTACGCCTCGTTCAAATGCAATCGCCTGAAGGAGGCCCTCTTGCGAATTACCGTTCCGAGTATGAGGAGGCACAGGCGGCAGTGACGGTTACACAGGAACGCATGAATCGCCTGCGAATCAGCGCGCCTGGTGAAGGTACCATCATTGAGCTACACGTTCGCGAGGGAGAACGAGTCTCACCCGGGCGGCGACTGGCGCGAATTGCCGACCTGGCTTCAATTACCGTTTCGGCTCCAGTCAGCGCTCAAGTGGCGCAAAGCGTGTCTCCTGGACAGCGCGTTCGAGTTCGCTTGCCTCTTGACCCCCCTCGGGAGATCGAGGCACGCCTCGCTGAGGTGACTCGCGTGCCCGATGTCGTCCATCAAACCTATTTCATTCGTGCCGTCGTCCGCAATCCCGAACCATCAAGCGTGCTCGTCGGCCTTGAAGCGGAAATGCAAATCGATCATCGGGATTGGAAATGAACCGCATGCCCATCTTGCTCACTACCGATGGAACTTACCCCTGCTATGGGGGTGGTGTCAGCGTGTGGTGCGACCAACTCATTCGCAGCCTTGGGTCATTTCGTTTTCACGTGTTGGCTGTCGTTTCATCCCCCAGCCACGCTCCTGTATTCAAGAGGCCTGAGAACGTTGTGTCCCAGCAAATGCTCCCGCTGTGGGGCACGGAGGAGCCGGGCGCTTTGGAAGGCGACTTTGTTTTCACTCTCCTCAGCAAAGTCCGTACGACAAGCGGGGTGATTCAATCCCGTTTCCAAGATCCGTTTGAGCAGTGCCTAAACGCGATCGTGCGCCCGGCATCTTCGCCAGAAGGGTTGGCGGAGGCGTTGGCAGCGCTTCACATCTATTTTGGCGAATACGACTACGCCCGAAGCATGTCGTCTCCAGAGGCGTGGGATACATTCTTGCGCGTCGCCAGGGACAACTCTCCCGCCAATGACCGGTTGACTCTTACTGAAGCGATGACCTGCTTACGCTGGCTGCAACGATTTCTTGCCATTGCGGCCGTCCGATTGCCAGAGGCTGAAATCGTACACGCGTCCATGGCTGGCCTAGCCGGGGTTCCCGGAGTGCTCCACAAGAAGCTTAATGGAACGCCTTTCCTCCTCAGCGAGCACGGCATCTTCCTGCGGGAACTCTACCTCTCGCTCGAGCGCATGCACGAAAGCAAGCGCTGCCGGAGATTCCTTTTCTCGTGGTTCGAGGCGGTGGCGCGAATGAATTACCATTACGCCGATTCGGTTTCGTCTCTGTGCGAGTTCAACCGCAAATGGCAAATCCGAGTTGGCGCCATACCGGAAAAGATCCGCATCATTCCCAATGGGATCGACTCTTCGCTTTTCTTCCCCACTTCCGCGGATACCCCAGTCACCACGCCCACGACTGATTCTCCGGTAGTTCTGACGATGGCTCGTATTTACCCGTTGAAGGGTATCGATGTGCTGCTGCGGGCAGCGCGCCTGGTCCTGAATGAAATGCCGAATGTACGGTGGCGCATACTGGGCGAGATTGGTGACGAAGCGTACCACCGCGAGTGCCTGCAACTTGCCGATGAGTTGGGCATCGCCAAAAGCATTGAGTGGAGCGTAACCAAGGATCCCGCCGCCGCCTATAGGGCGGCCGAAGTGTTCTGTCTCCCCAGTATTTCCGAGGCGATGCCGTATTCGGTACTGGAAGCGATGTTTAGTGGATGCCCGGTCGTGGCAACCCAAGTGGGCGGGGTTGCCGAAATGCTTGGAGGCACCGGGCTGGTGGTTCCGCCGAAGGACAGCTCGAGCATGGCTCGAGCCTTGCTCTCATTGCTCAATGGGAGGGGCGCGGATAAATTCCGCGGCGAATTGGCCTTGAAGGCTCTTCACCGCGCCCGTTCCCTGTTCACGTTGGAAGCAACAACGAGTAATTTTCGGAGTCAATATGAACAACTCGCGAGAAGGCCGGCCGCTACCTCGATGCTTGCAGGTAGCTAGTGCGGCAGAGCATTGGAACGCGCCGCTCGATACAAGAGATCTGGCTACTCGCCTGGAGACCGACGGAGTGACGGACGATGTCGCTGCCAGCGACTTCGGATACACCACCACTTGGGATATGGCGGAGGCTTGGCTGCCTCGTTTGCTCGCTCTTCAACCCGTGGAGAGGGCGCGCGAAAAGAGGCATGCATCTTGGCGCGACTATGCTACCGGCATTTCCTTCGCGTTGCCATTGCTGTGTTCCATTGTTGTCTTTACGCTATTTCACGTCGCACTCTGGGGAGGAGACCTTTCAAGTGAGGAAGCTGCCGCCGTCGGTTTGGGAACCGTCGTGAGCTTTCTTTTGACCGGAGGATGGGTTCAGGCGATGACGCGCAGGGGCCACTTCTTCATGGGCACCAAACAATTCCGCCGAGCCGAGCAATCCACTTGGCACTGGATGCGCCTTAGCTCCTCCGTTTTGGGCGTTTCGGTGCTCATGCTCTTCCTGATGTCTTCCTATTGGGGATGGCTTCCTGTCCGTCTCGGATTGACCGCGGCGGCATTTAGCGCGGCATTGGGATTCCTTTGGCTTGCCACGGGCACCCTCCACATACATGAACGCGGAGTGATGGTCGTGTGGGTCACTTTGGGGGGCATCGCGCTGGTCGGAATTCTCCATCAGGCCTTTGGCCTTCCCTTACTGCCCTCGCAGTTGCTGGCAATTGTGATTTCCGCGCTTGCTTCTCTTGCGATCGCGTCGCATTTTTTTACACAGCAGTTGGAGAAGTCACCTGGCGTTCCATTCCAATCGTCCCTACTGCGCGACATCTATAATCTCTGGCCGTACTTCACGTACGGAATTCTCTACTACATCTTGCTCTTCTCCGACCGGCTCATGGCCTGGACGGCAGGTACATATGCCAGTGCCCTACTGATTGAGTTTCGCGGCGGATACGAGTCCGCGCTCAATATCGGTCTTCTCGCCTTCGTGTTTCAGGTGGGATGGGTTCATTATGCCGTGGCTGGTTTTTATCGCAAGATTGCCGAAGCTGAATCTCACTACGACATCGACGCCGTCGCGGAATTTCGCGATTCCATGAGGCGATATTACTGGATCCGTCTGGCATGGTTTACGCCGATTCCCTTGGCCGCCGGCGCTCTCTCATTCGGCATTGCATATTTGGCCGGGTACTTGAAAGGCGATACCGCAACGATGATCGCCTTGTGGTCGCTGGGTGGCTTCCCCTTCCTTGTGGTGGGTCTGTGGAATGTCAGCCTACTTTTTGGACTTAACAATGCTTCCAAAGCGACTGCGGCCGCGGCAATGGCAGGAGTGGTCAATATCTGCACGGGATACATTGCTTCCAGAATTGGCGGTTATCCCTATGCCGTTGTTGGGTTCACCGTAGGCTCCATCGCTTTCGCATTACTCTCCGGAGTGTTCTCGTTGCGTGCTCTTCGCCGTCTGGACTATTTCCACTTCAATTCGTAAGTGTGTAAGAAAATATGGGTTGGTTCGCACTGTTCTGGCTAACGGCGATTTTCAGCGTCTTCTATGTTGCGCTGCCGGCATTTGCACGAGGCCTTGCGGCCCAAAGGAGCTGGACGCGACGAATCGCAGAGAGCTACGTAACTACCTCGTTCGTTCTCCAATTCACGATCCTGGTTCTCGGAACGGCCGGCCTCGCGCTGCCAGGTTTGGTGTTGCTTGTCTTGGTAGGGTCGTTCGCGCTGGAGACGATCCGAAATCGCAGGCGGTTGCTTCAATCCAGCGTCTGGAGAGATACCGCCGTGCAGCTCCTTCAGCCATCCGGGCGCGCCCGCGCGTTTGCGCTGCTGCAACGTAAGACTCTCGCGGTGCGAGCAATGCATCGCGAAGGCTATCTTTGGGCGATCCTGTTCGCTGCCTATTTCTTTTCACGCGCATACTTCGCGGCAGGAAATCTTCGCTTCCTCGATGGCGAGAACTACTCCCGAGCGCTATCACTCGCCGTTCTTTCGTCGGGCCAGCCGTGGCAGATCGACTCTTCGATCCCTCTGCTTCTGCCGTTGCAAATTCTTAGCGCTCTTCCCGCGCCTGCCGTCATCAGTTTTGCCGGCCCACTCGTCTCTGTTCTCTTCGTTCTGGCCGTAGCGTTTCTGGCATTCGAATACGCACGGAGCCGGTACGCCGCTTTGCTGGCTTCGGCCTTCTGCATGGTTGCACCCACTTGGCGTGGCGGGGTGGCTGGTTCTGAACTAGGCGCGGCGGAGCTTGCCGCGATGTTCATTGTTCTCGGCGTAGGTCTCGCCAGACGGTCCCGCGTCTGCGCACTCTTGGCCGCTACCCTCGCCATTAGTATTTCCGCGTCCCCGCCTTTTTTCATGACTTTGATGACCGGAGTTCTTTGTGTGGCGTTGGCTACCGCGGTGGATCGCGTTGTGCGATACTTGCCGCGCGAGTGGCGTTCGAACCTTAGATCGTTCGCGACAGCGGCGACCCTCGTAATGCTCGTCTGGAGTACCCCTTCGGTTTCTGCCGACGGCCCGCATCAATATGAGGCTGCCGCCAGGGCGTGCGATGAGTTCGCACGTAAGCTCGACCGCAACACGTGGTTGGTGGTGTCTCCTTCCGAGGAGGTTCCTTTTCTGTACGGACGAGGGTGGCACATCCAGCTAGCCAGCTTTGCCGCGCAGTTTTCCCCCACTCAACTCGCCGACCCTTCGTTCCGTTTCACCTACCCGGTTCGGGACGTATTCATCTTTGTCGAAAGGAAGCCGTTGCGCCCCACTGCTGTCGCGACCATAGCCCCTGACGTGGTGGGGGCCTCGACCGCTACTCCCAATCAATCTTCGGTCCAAAGAGCATCCCTTCAATTCAAGGCTGCGCGCCTTCTAGCGGCATACCAAAAGACTCACAACGACCTGAAGGTAGTACACGACACGGACAGCCTCACGGTGTACCATCTTCCCGGGGCGCTGGCCCTGGGCAGGCACTGAAGAGCGGCTCGCGGGATCGGATACAATTGCACCAAATGTCGGGCTTCCGCCTCGCTCTTGTAGTACTCGCTGGCACGTTTGCGCTCCAGGCAAACGATGACGCCGAGTTCTTCGAGTCCAAGATCCGTCCGCTCCTGGCTGTGCACTGCCATGCTTGTCATACGGGTAATGCCCTCGGCGGCCTGCGGCTGGATTCGCGC
>DASRHX010000691.1:0-5427 GCA_035650295.1 Bryobacteraceae bacterium
GCCGGCGCTGACGGTGGCGCGAATCTGATCTCCCGTGGCCTTGGTGTGGCCGATGGAGACGACTACGCCGCGCCGGGCGACGTGCTCCGTGTATGCGGGCGTGCCGTCCCATTCTGGTGAGACGGTGACGATCTTGATGGAGCCTTCGCTGAGATCCCACCAACGGTCGAATTCGTTTGTGTCGGGCGGGCGAACAGCGAAAGCGGGATGAGCGCCACGAGGGCCGTCTTCGGGCGAAATATGCGGCCCTTCAATGTGCAAGCCTTCCATGGCGCGGCCTTCGACGCCCAGTGCCACACGCGCCTTCGTCAGATTGGCGATGGCGCCCGCCATGTGATCGAACGACCCGGTTATGACGGTGGGGAAGAGGCGTGTGACGCCGGTGGCGAACTGCACCTGGATGCTGCGGGCGATCTCTTCGTGCGGCGCGTGCGGGGAGCAGTAGTCGACACCCGCGAATCCGTTCACCTGAAGGTCGATGAAACCGGGAGCGAGGTAGCGTTTAGGCCGCTCAGGACCGAGGATGGGCTCGGCAAGAGTGATCTGGTTATCGAAGTGGATCTCGACGGGTTGGCCGGTGAGGGCGTCGATGCCGGAACACATTTCACTCATTTTGTTTTATCCACAAGATGTACACACTGCCGTGCCGCTAAACCTATGATTTCGCGCGCGGATATTCCTGATGAAAACCCCAGTTGCCGCATGAGATCGCTCTGGTGCAAACGGGCGTCGATTGGTACAACTATCATGTTCAACGTGGGCGTGAGCCAGGCGGAATATCTCGGGGGAGGTGGCCGTCTGGTTTGCGCCCACGCTTGGGCCTCCTCCACGCCGAGCTTCCCTTACTTCACTCCGGCCGATACAGTGACCGGAGCGAGCCAACCATGACGATCGGGTTTGGTGCCGTTGACGATGGCGAAGAATTCGCGCTGAATCGCTTCCGTGATGGGGCCACGATGGCCTGGTCCGATCTGAATGCGGTCGATGCTCCGAATCGGCGTGACTTCAGCCGCTGTCCCGGTGAAGAAAATTTCGTCGGCGAGATAGAGCATTTCACGCGGGATATTCATCTCGATAATTTCGTAGCCAAGCTCCATAGCGAGTGTCGTAACCGAGCCGCGCGTGATGCCGCCAAGGACCGCCGCGGTAAGAGGCGGAGTGTAGATCTTGCCGTCCTTTATCACGAAGATATTCTCGCCGGAGCCTTCGCTGACGACACCGTTGACATCGAGGGCGATGCCTTCGGAATAGCCGTTGACGGCCGCTTCCATGCGGATGAGTTGCGAGCTGAGGTAGTTCCCACCGGCTTTGGAAAGCGTCGGAATGGTGTTGGGCGCAGAACGGGTCCAACTGGACACGCAGACGTCCACGCCTTTTGAAAGCGCTTCCTCGCCGAGGTACTTGCCCCATTCCCAACAGGCCAAATAGGTTTCGATGGGGTTCTTCCATCCGAGGACGCCTATTTCGCCGTATCCGCGAAGGACGATCGGACGGATGTAGCAGGATTTGAGCTTGTTGACCGCGACGAGCTCGAGTGCAGCTTGGCTGAGCTCGTCTACGGAGAATCCGATGTTTTCGATCCGATAGATCTTGGCCGACTCCAACAGTCGTCGCATGTGTTCGCGCAGACGGAACACGGCCGGACCTTGCGCGGTTTCATAACATCGAATGCCCTCAAAGACCGAGCTTCCATAGCTGACAACATGGGAAAGGACATGAAGCTGTGCATTCTGCCAGTCAATGAACTTTCCGTTGTGCCAGATTTTCTCGGTGGGCTGTAACATTCCGCTATTATAGCTGTTTAGAAGGTATCCACCGGAAAGAGGTGGATCCGGCTGGTAACGGAGTGTGCCAGTTGGACATCGTACTAGCGGAGGCCGTGCTCATGATGAAAACTCGGGTAAAGCGGATCGCCGTGGTTGCTTTAGCGTGTGCCGCCATGATGTACGGCGCGGCCAAGCAGAAAACACTAAAACCGGGATTCAACCTGTTTTCCAAGGAACAGGACGTTCAGATGGGGCAGGAATATGCAGCTCAAGTGGAACGCGAGATGCCGATTGTCAATCACGGGGAGTTGAATGGCTGGCTTCGTTCAGTAGGTGACAAACTGACGCGCGCTCCCGAGGCGGATAAGTATCCGTACTCGTTCAAGATCGTGTACGACCCGTCGATCAATGCGTTCGCACTTCCGGGTGGACCGACATTCACGCACACCGGATTGATCACGGCGGCTGATAACGAATCACAGGTGGCGGGTGTGTTGGCGCATGAAATTTCGCACGTAGTTTTGCGCCACGGTACGAACCAGGCGTCGAAGGCGCAATTGATGCAGTTGCCGGCTATGTTGGGTGGTCAATTGCTCGGAGGTGGCGGCGGAATTACAGGCATGCTGGCACAGTTGGGCATCGGCTTGGGAGCCAATTCGCTGTTGCTGAAGTTTTCCCGCAACGCCGAGAGCGACGCCGATGTGCTGGGTTCCCGCATCATGCATCAGGCCGGCTACAACCCAATTGAGATGGCGAGGTTCTTCGAGAAGCTGGAAGCGGAATCGGGGAAGGGTAACTGGCTGACGAACATGATGTCGGACCACCCAAATCCCGGCAACCGGCAGAAGCGCATCCAGGAAGAGATTCAGTTGATGGGTGCCAAACAATATACCGGTGAAACAGGCGACTTCAGGAAGGCGCAGCAGCTTGTGAAGGGGTTGCCGAAGATGGCTAAGCCTGCGGGCGCAGGCGCCATCGGTTCGCCTACCGGCGGCAAGATCGAAGAAGCGCGCCCGCAAGGCGGCTTCAAGAATTTCCAGACACAGGGTTTGAGCATGAGGTACCCGTCGAATTGGGAGGTCTTCGGCCAGAACACGGCGAGCGTAACGATCGCGCCCCGCGCCGGATTGTTCCAGGGCCAAGGCGGGCAGACGGCGATCGGCTACGGTGTGGTGATCAATCAGCAGAAGTCGCAATCCGGCAACTTTGAGAGAGACACGCAAGCGTTGATTCAGTCGATGTCGCAGGGCAATCAGGGTATGCGCGTGACCAGCAATCCACGTGAACAGCGAGTGGACAACAAGAGAGCTTTTCTGACCATGCTCGGCTCTCCGTCGCCGTGGGGTGGCAACGAGGTCGACTGGCTGGTCACTGTGGAGATGAGTGGCGGCATGGTCTATTTCGTATTCATAGCGCCGGAGCAGGACCTGAACAACGCGCGGGGGGCGTTCGACCAGATGATCCAGTCCGTGCGTATCGGCCAATGAAGGCGCGTTACGACGCGGTCCTATTCGACTTCGATGGCGTGTTGGTGGACAGCGAGCCGCTGCACCACGAGTGCTGGACGGAAGTGCTGGCCCGATTCGGGCTTGGCCTCACATGGGAAGACTATGCGGCCAATTGCATCGGAGTATCCGACCGCAACATGATCCAGGCCCTCTGCAACATCCACGGCCGGCAGGATTTGTTCGATCCAATATGGAATCTGTATCCCCATAAAAAGCAAATTTTCAGGGAGCGCGTGAAGAACCGGGCGTTGATGTCCGAGCCAACGCGAGCGCTGATTGCGGAGCTGGCTGGCGGGCCGATTGGCCCTGTGGCGCTGGCAGTTGTCAGCTCCAGCGGACGGGCAGAAGTGGAACCGCCATTAGAGTACGCAGGCGTACGCGACTACTTTCGCGTCACGGTTTTCGGTGAGGACGTGAAGAGGTTGAAGCCAGACCCGGAACCATATTTGTTGGCGGCGGAGAAGCTGGGCGTGACCAAGCCTCTCGTCGTGGAAGACTCCGAAGCGGGAATTGCATCGGGACGCGCCGCGGGGTTTGATGTGGTGCAAGTTCCCAACGCCGAGCGAACGGCGGAATTAGTGCGCAGGGCGATGGAAACCTAGTCGCGGAGTCGTCACTGTATATTCTTCACGCTGCTCCTTGATGGGTATAGAATCAGCGAAGCCCGTCAGGAGTCAGACCATGTATCTCAATCGATTGACACGTTTCGCCGCATCTGCTGCGCTCGCAAGTTTCACCTGCTTCGCTCAATCCACTGGCGCCATCACCGGATCGGTGCAAGACACCACAGGCGCCGTTGTTCCTGCCGCAGCCGTTGTTGTGATTCAGGAACAGACCGGCCAACGCATAGAGACCACATCCGACGATCAGGGACGCTTCAGCTATCCACGCCTCGCGGTCGGCAACTATCGTTTGGAAGCGACGCGTCAGGGATTCAAGCGATTCGTTTCGGAAACAATTCGTCTGGACGCCGACCAAACACGCCAAGCGACCATCGTGTTTCAGGTCGGAGATACAACCGAAGCCGTCGAGGTGACAGGCGCTGTGAGTTTGATTGAAACCATAGGCGGGACCATCCGCGAGACAGTAGACCAGAAACGGATCAACGAGCTTCCTCTAAATGGCCGCAATGCGCTGCAGCTTCAATTGCTCGTGCCCGGAGCGGTTCCCGGGTCGGCGCCAAGTGCGAATTTGGGGCAGAACGATGCGGTGTCGATCAACGGATCGCGCGGCCTCTCGAATAACTACTTGCTCGATGGCGCGGACAACAACGATCCGCAGTTGGGCATTGCGGCACTGGTTCCAAACCCCGACACACTGGAAGAATTCAGCATTCTCACGAATAATTACAGCGCCGAATATGGGCGCGGAGCGGGCGCCGTAGTGAACGCGATCACCAGGGCTGGAACGAATCAGTTTCACGGCTCGCTGTGGGAGTTCATCCGCAACGACGCGGTAGACTCGCGCAACTTCTTTTCGCTTGTCGTGCCAAAGCTCCGGCGCAACCAGTTCGGTGCTGCCGTGGGCGGGCCTGTGTTGATTCCAAGAGTCCACAATGGTCGGGACCGCACCTTCTTCTTCGTCTCGTACGAAGGCTTGCGCGAGCGGCGGGCGGGCACGGTGTCGAACCTGGTCGTACCCACGGAACTCGAACGCGCGGGCAACTTTTCGCAATCTTCGCGCAAGCCGATTGACCCTGTGACACGCGCCGCCTTCCCCGGTGACATCGTCCCGGCGAGCCGTTTCGATCCGGCCGCGAAAAAATTCATGGACATTTTGATTCCGCTGCCAAATTCTTCAGGCGGCCGGCACATCTACAACTCGCCGTTCACGCAGGACCGAAACCAAATCATGGCCCGCATCGATCATCACATCGGCTCTGCTCACCGCATTTACGGACGTTTTTTCAACGACCGCGACAAAGAGCTGAACACCGCCGGTTTGCCGGTTCTACAGTCGGATGTAAAGTTCGACACGTCGAACACGATGGTCAACTATTCGTGGACTGTATCGCCCTCGCTATTGAACGCGATGCAGTTCAGCTTTGGCCGTGTGGCCCTCGACCGGGGACCGCTCCCGGTCGGTGATGGTCTTACCTATGAGAAGCTCGGCGTTAATATTCGGTCGGACACGCCCCAATATCCGACGAACTG
>DASRHX010000692.1:0-5636 GCA_035650295.1 Bryobacteraceae bacterium
TGCATCTCAGTGAGCTCGGCGATTTCCGTATCTACGTCCCAAGTGCCGGTGCTCGAACCGCTCATGATGGCGGCTGGCAGGCCAAGCCTGCGCATTTCCTGCGCCGTCTCTGCAGCGGCGGCCAGCGAATTGAGGGAGTGATTTCTGCGCGCCACCGGATCTTCCATGTGCGAGCCGCTGACAGAATAGGCCTGCACGCCGCGCAGACGGAGATTGGCCGATGCGTCAATCCGGCGCGCCAATTCGATTGCCGGCTCTCCGCAGGCGATGCCAGTGCGATGATCACCAACGTCGAGATCGACCAGCAAGCTAAGACGCACGCCAGCCGCTTCAGCCGCAGCCTGCCAGTGGTCCACTTGCCGAGCGTGATCGGCCACGGCCATCACGTCGTGCCCGTCGCTCCAACCGCTCACGCGCGCCATCTTCGCCGGGTCGGCCAGTGGCGACGTAAGAAGCAGTCCCGGCAAGCCGCCGCGCACCATCCAGCTCATTTCGTCAACGGTAGCCACGCAGATGCCTACGGCGCCGGCTTTTACTTGCCGGCGCGCCACTTCCACGCACTTGTGCGCCTTGGCGTGCGGGCGCAACTGCTTTCCGAAACCGGCAACGTGCGTCTGCATACGCGCGAGGTTGCTCTCGAACATCGCGGCATCGAGGACGAGCGCGGGTGTCGGCAGATCCTGTTTACGAAGTATTGCCATGCGATAAGAAGCGGTCAGTATAACCTAGTTCCATGTCTACCACGCATGACAGCCTGAAAGGCAAGAATGTGATCGTCACAGGCGCGTCCACCGGTATCGGCCGCGCGACGGCCATCCGTTTTGCCGCTGAAGGCGCGAATGTCGCGATCAATTATTCTCGCAGTGCGAAGGAAGCCGAAGACACGCAACGGATGTGCCAGGCCGCGCGCACCAAGGGCGGCAAGGAGATCGTGATCCAAGCCGATGTCGCCGACGAGGCGCAAGTGAAGGCGATGTTCGCGGCAACGCTGACCGAATTCGGCGGGCTCGACGTGCTGATTAACAACTCCGGCATTCAGAAGGAAGCGCCGAGCCACGAGTTGGAGATGGCGGACTTCGACCGCGTGATTGGCGTGAATTTGCGGGGCGCGTTCTTATGCGCCCGCGAGGCTCTGAGGCACTTCGTGGCGAACAACAGGCCTGGCGTGATTCTAAACAACTCGAGCGTGCATGAGATTATTCCCAAACCTGGGTACGTTTCCTATTCAATCAGCAAGGGCGGGCTCGAAAATATGACCCGCACGCTCGCACTGGAATACGCGGGCCGGCGGATTCGCGTGAACAGTGTAAGCCCGGGCGCCATTGTGACTCCGATCAACAACTCGTGGATCAATGATCCGGCGGCGCGGGCGGGCGTGGAGAGCCATATTCCGATGGGCCGCGCTGGGTCGGCCGAAGAGATGGCCGCCGTGTTCGCGTTTCTTGCCTCGGATGAGGCCTCTTACATCACGGGGCAGACACTGTTCGCCTGTGGCGGGCTGACGCTGTTTCCCGAATTCCGCGAAAACTGGGCGTCCTAGAGCCGCGGCTGCGGCGGCTTCACCACGGTCCAAGAATTCACGCCGCGCCGTTGCACCTTGCGGCGGAACACCTTGTCCCCGGCCGTCACATAGAGCGTGTCGAGGTTCGGCCCGCCGAACTCGACATTGGTGAGCGGTCCGGGCTGCGGCTTGGAAATGATCGCCACCACCCGGCCGGGTTGATCGCACACCTGGACGCCGATCGACGTCGCCACGTATAGATACCCATCGCGATCGACCGTCAACCCGTCGATGCTGGTATTCGACGATTCATCCGGTGTCTCCATTCGATAGAACGGCAGTCCATTTACGAGTGAGCCGTCGGCCGCGCGCTGAAACGACCACACCCACTTCGTTCGCATGTCGGCAACCATGACCAGCGACTGGTCGGGCGACAGGATCACACCGTTTGGAAAGTCGATGTTTTCCGCAACCACGCGCTTGTTGCCCGCGGCGTCGATGAACCAGACGCGATGGCCAGGAGGGTCCGTGACGTAAACTTCGCCTTTCGCCGTCACGGCCAGATCGTTCATGTCGAGGTCGTTCGCTACCACTTTCTCCGACCCGTCCATTCCCCACGACACTACCTGCCGCGTTTCGCGATTAGTGGCATAGAGCCTGCCGTCGGATCCAAACATCATGCCCAAAACCCGCCCGGCCTTGTCCTTCCACAGGATCGCCTTTCCGTCAGAACCGATCTTGAAAATCTTGTCCTGCCGCGCGTCACTGAAGAAAACGTTGCCGTCCTTGCCGGCAGCGGGCCCTTCGGTGAGCCCATGCCCGCGGCTGACCTCCTCCCACTCGCTTGCGGGATCGAGAATCTGCAAAACTTCGTGGCGCAATCCGGCTTTTCGCGACGCCGTGATGGGCTTCGGGTATTCGCGCCACAGCCAGCGTAGTGCGTCAGGTAGAATCGCCGAGCCGTGTACTCCGTTGTGCCCCTCGGTACCCCACTCGCGCTTCACGTCGTAGCCGGCGTATTCGAGCGAGCTAAACATGTCCTGATTGGCGATCCACCAATTTCCGGCATAAATGTTTTGGTCGTGGTCGCCGTCCTGAATGAAGATACGCAGTGGCTTGGGTTCCACTTTGCGAATGAGCGATGCATATATTTGTCCGCCGCGCAGATTCGTGTAGGAGCCGATGTAGCTGAGCACGCGGCGGAACTGGTCGGGCCGTTCCCAGGCCGCGGTGAATGCGGCGATTCCCCCAGACGAGGAGCCGGCGAGTGCGCGGTCGTTCGGATCTTTGGATAGGCTGTAGCTCTTCGCCACTTCCGGCAGGATTTCTTCGATGAGGAAACGGGCGTAGCGGTCGCCGAGGCCGTCATATTCGAAGCTGCGATTATAGCGGCCCTGCTGCGTTTGCGAATCGAGTGCGGGCAATACTCCGGGGTTGATGAAGATGCCAATAGTCACCGGCATCTCACCCTTATGGATGAGATTGTCCATGACGATCGGTGCACGAAATCGAGATTTCTCATCCGTGGTGATCCAACCGCCGCCATCCTGAACGATCATCATGCAGGCGGGCTTGTCGGCTTTATATTGTGCGGGAACGTAGATCCAGTAGTCGCGCACTGCGCCGGGAAAGATCTTGCTCGTCCAGGTGAACTTCGTCACCTTGCCTTCGGGCACGCCGGCTTGGCGCTGGGAATCGGGACCTAGCGGATAGCTGTTCTGGCAGGGCGCAACGGTACACAGGACGAGGAGAGCGAGTACGATTCGCATAGCTCCCCATCATTCCACAGAGCGAATTGTCACTGCTTCGTCATAAGAACGTCATTGACCGTTGTTAGACTTCACCGTTTATGAACCGAACCATCTCCGTCCTTGCGCTCGCCTGCCCGCTGCTGGCGCAAGACCCGACCATGACCGTGCTGGGCACATACCGGACCGGTCTATACAACGTGGGCGCCGCCGAAATCACTGCGCACGATCCACAAACTCACAGGTTGTTCGTCGTCAACGGCGGCGATAAGACCATCGATATTTTGGACATCAGGAATCCCGCGAACCCAACGCGCATCACGCAGGTGAAGATGCCAGTGGATGTGGGCGACTCGGCCAACAGTGTCGCGGTGAAGAACGGTGTGGTTGCGGTTGCGGTACAGGCGGCGGAAAAGACGGACCCAGGCTCGGTGCTCTTCATCGACACGAACGGCACGCCGGTAAAGAGCGTGAAGGTGGGGGCACTACCCGACATGCTCACCTTTACTCCCGATGGAAAGAAAGTGCTGGTTGCCAATGAGGGGGAGCCCTCGGACGACTACAAGATCGATCCTGAGGGCAGCGTGAGCATCGTCGACATTTCGAGTGGCGTCGGTTCGCTAACGCAGGCGAATGTGAAGACGGCCACTTTCAGCTCATTCACGAAGCAGAACCTGCCCGCCGGCGTGCGAATCTACGGCCCAAACGCGACGGTGGCGCAGGATATGGAACCTGAATACATCGCCGTCTCGGCCGATTCGAAAACCGCTTACGTGACGCTGCAGGAGAATAATGCGCTCGCGATCATCGACGTCGACAGCGCGACGGTGACGAAGATCGCCGCGCTGGGGCTGAAGGAGCATTGGCGCGAAGAGAACTCGCTCGACGCGAGCGATCGCGACGGTGGCGTTTCGTTGCGCACATGGACCGTGTGGGGTATGTATCAGCCAGATGCGATCGCCGCCTACAACGGGCCCGACGGGAAACTCTATCTGCTTACGGCGAACGAAGGCGACGCCCGCGCCTACACGGGATTCAACGAGGAAGCCCGCGTATCGGAGTTGAAGCTCGATCCGGCGCGGTATCCGCAGGCGGCGGAGAACCAGCTTGCCACGGAGATGGGGCGGCTGCGCACCACAAACGCCACGGGCGACCTGGACGGCGATGGCGACTTCGACATGATTCACACTTTCGGCGCTCGTTCGTTTTCGGTGTGGGATACGGCCGGCCAGTTGGTATGGGATAGCGCCAACCATTTCGAAACGATCGGCAGCCTAAATTATGCCGCGTCGCTGAATGTTTCCAATTCAGACAATGTATTCGACTCGCGCAGTGACGATAAAGGACCTGAACCGGAAGCCATCATCGTGGCCACCATCCGTAACAGGCCGTGTGCGTTCATCGCCAACGAACGTCAGAGCAATATCATGATTTACGACATGACGGAACCGCGGAACCCGCGGTACGTAGGGCAGTACGGAAATCGCAACGTGACCGCGGCGACGACGACTGCCGCCGCGGGCGACCTGGGTCCCGAGGGACTCTTCTTCATACCGGCCGCGGACAGCCCGAACGGCAATATGATCATCGTCGCCTCAAATGAAATCAGCGGAACGGTTACTTTGTGGCAGGTGAACTGACACCGGAATTCGCATGTTGTAGAGTTTCTCTTATGCCCAACTCACCAATTCATTTCGAGATACCGGCGGACGATGTCAAACGCGCCAAAAAGTTCTACGAAAAGGCGCTCGGATGGAAGATCAGCGATCCCTGGAAGATGGATTACTTCCTCGTCGAGACAAAAGAGAAAGGCGAGGAGGGCATCAATGGCGGCCTCATGCAGAGGAAAATGCCCGGCCAGCCGTTCATGAACTATATTGGCGTGCCATCCATTGATGCCGCGATGAAAAAGGTTGAGAAGGCGGGCGGCAAAGTGGCATTACCGAAGACGGAAATCGGTAACAACATGGGCTGGTTCGCATGCTTCCAGGACACCGAAGGCAACCTGATGGGCTTCCACCAGATGCCGCCGCAGGAGAAGAAGAAGGCGGCGAAAAAGGCAGTCAAGAAAGCCGCGAAGAAGCGCTAAAAGAGCGCGGTCAGTCGCGCGGAGGCGTCCACTTGCGCGACTTCACAGGTTTTCGCCGGGCCGTCTTTGCGTTCTGCTCCATACGCAGTTTCCAGGCGGCCCGTAGCGCACCCTCCAGAACATCCTTATTCGCCTTGGCGAGCACGATGTGTGTCGCGCCCATGCGTCCCCAACCGCCTTTGATCGGAACAAAGATGTCGGGCGCCTCTTCGACATATGCCGCCTGCATGGCGGGCGTGATCATCAGATTGCCGTAGCCTTCTTTGACCGAGGCGAGCGTGGCGAAAATGCGTCCGCC
>DASRHX010000693.1:0-8253 GCA_035650295.1 Bryobacteraceae bacterium
AGAGAAGGTCGGGCGAACGGAAGAGGGCGATTCCGTCTTCGAAGCTGAGGCGCTCACCCGCGCGAACCTTGGCCGCGATGGGCTGGAGCCGTGCGTCGTCGATGATCGGTTCGGTGTAAGCCATTACCGTGGGTGCCGGAGGGCCACATCAGCAGCCCAAAATACGAAGAATAGCACGCTGACGTAGCCGTTTACGGTGAAGAAGGCTGCGTTGACGCGGGACAGGTCGTTGGGTTTGACAAGCGAGTGTTCATAGAGCAGCAGTAGAGCTATCGCCGCGACTCCGGCAGCACCAAGCAATCCAAGGGCGAACTGATGCCATAGAAAAACGAGGCAGACAATCATGACCGCGTGCAGTAGCCGCGAAAGCCACAGCGCGCCCGAGACACCGAATCGTTTGGGGATGCTGAAAAGATTTTCGGATTGGTCGAAGTCGATGTCCTGGCACGAGTAGATGATGTCGAAGCCGGCGGTCCAGAAAGTGACCGCCGCGGTCAGCCAGAGAATGCGCGTGTCCAGCGATCCGCGAATGGCAATCCACGCCGCGGCGGGCGCGATGCCGAGCGCGAAACCAAGAACGAGGTGGGAGAGCGACGTGAAGCGCTTTGTGAGCGAGTAGCCAAAAACGATGACAAGCGCAACGGGCGAAAGCGTCAGGCACAGCGGGTTCAGCATCCACGCGGCCCAGACGAAAACCGCCACCGAAACAACCAGAAAAGCCCACGCGAAGCCGCGCGATAGTATGCCGGCCGGGATGTGGCGCATCCTCGTGCGCGGATTGCGCGCATCAATGGCAGCATCGATAATCCGGTTGAAAGTCATGCCGGCCGAGCGCGCGCCGACCATGGCGACAACGATCAACAGCAGTTTTCCCCACATGTTTGCCCAGTCAAGCGAGCCATCGTAAATCGCCAGCAGGGCGCCGGTGAGAGCGAAAGGAAGGGCAAACACGGAGTGCTCGAACTTGATCATGTCGAGCGTGTGGCGCAAAGTACCGAGGATCAAAGATACATTGTAAGACATAGCTTTCGATGGCTCGTGGGAGACTGGATCGGATTCTCAATGGACCAAGATCAACTGAAGCAGTTACTACAACAGGTGCGCGATGGCGCGGTGAATATCGACGAAGCGCTCGGACGGCTGAAACACATGCCGTTCGAGGATCTGGGATTCGCCAAATTGGACCATCATCGGTCAATCCGCGTGGGAATGCCCGAGGTGATTTTCGGCAAGGGAAAAACGCCCGAGCATATACTGCAAATCGCCACTCATCTGCTGGAACGCTCGCCCAACTTGCTGGCCACGCGGCTGGAGGCACGCACGGCCGAAATGATGGTGGAACGTTTTTCAGATGCCGAATACCATCCCGCGAGCGGAGTGCTGCGAGTATGGCGCGACAAGACGCTCCGGGGCAAGGGAACGATCGTGATAGCGTGCGCGGGCACGAGCGACTTACCCGTGGCGGAAGAGGCTTGCCTCACCGCGGAGATCATGGGCAACTGCGTGGAACTGATCGTCGACATTGGTGTAGCGGGTATCCACCGGCTGATGTCGAATCGCGAGCGCCTTACGCAGGCTCGGGTGTGCGTGGTGTGTGCGGGCATGGAAGGCGCTCTGCCGAGCGTCGTCGGCGGGCTCGTGGCTTGTCCCGTAATCGCGGTACCCACAAGCGTTGGTTACGGGGCTAGTTTCAACGGTCTCGCTGCTCTCCTTGGCATGTTGAATTCATGTTCGAGCAACGTAACGGTCGTCAATATTGACAATGGGTTTGGCGCCGGTTACGTCGCTAGCCTTATCAATCGCCTGGCGTGAAAACCGCCAGCGACGATGGGCCCGCTTTATACCGCGGCGGCGGCGGCCATGGGCCGCACATGCGCAACTTCGGCCACCAGATAGAACGCGAACAATGCGGACGGCGCTCCCCGGCCCCAACGGTTCATCTTCCATTGCGCGCGGATGTAGCGAACATCGGGCTCCGAGGTCAGATCCAACAGCATTGCGTAAGCCCCGCAGTAGAACTTTTGTGGGAAGGTAAGCAGCGGCTTTTCTCCCCAGGTACTGCCATCGGGGGATCCCCAGATGCCAAGATCCAAACTCTCTTGTTCGATGATGCGGGTGATGCCGAGGGTGAGCAGCATAACTCGAGACGATTCCGCCGAGACATCCAACGCAGCGGAAAAACCGTCCTCGCGCCGGATGCCGTCCTCGATAAGAAACGTTGGCAACATGATCGAGACCTGCCATCGATTTACGTTAAGCGGGGAAGGCTCCCCGCGTCACTCAGCGCAGCCGCAGGAGGCGCTTTCCTGCCGCCTCCAGCGTCTCATACTTCTTGCAAAAACAGAAGCGCACTAGCTGGCTTCCATCGCTCGGATCCTCAAAGAAGCTGGAACCCGGCACGCATGCCACGCCGGCGGTTTCCAGCATATGAACAGCGAAGCGCTGATCGTCGTCGAACTGGAACTCCTCGATGCCGGCCATGATGTAGTATGCACCGGCGGGGAGGAAGGGACGGAAGCCCGCTTGCACCAGGGAATCGAATAGTGCATCGCGGCGGCCCAGGTAATGCGCGGAAAGGTCGCGATAGAACGAATCCTCCAACCCCAGCGCGAGGACGCAGGCCTGCTGCATGGGAGCCGGCGAATTCACGGTGAGGAAGTCGTGAACTTTCCGGATGGAATCGGAGAGGTCGGGTGCGGCGATGACCCAGCCCACGCGCCAACCGGTGACCGAAAAGGTCTTACTCATGCTGTTCACCAGAATCGTGCGCTCGCGCATACCGGGCAGCGTCAAAATAGGCACATGTTGAGCGCCATCATAGAGGATGTGCTCGTAGATCTCGTCGGTGATGGCGAGCGTGTCAAATTCCTGGCATAACGCCGCGATCTGTTCCAGTTCGGCCCGCGTGAACACCTTTCCGGTTGGGTTGTGCGGAGAAGTGAGCACGATGGCTTTGGTGCGGGAACTGAAGGCCGCGCGCAGCTCATCGGGATCGAAGCTCCAATCGGGCGCACGCAGTTTCACCAGCCGGCGCTGAGCTCCGCACAGCCAGGTGTCGGGTCCGTAGTTCTCGTAAAAGGGCTCGAAGATGACAACTTCATCGCCGGGATTGGTGGTGGCGAGAAGCGACGCGATCATGCCTTCGGTAGCGCCGCAACATACGGTGATCTCCGCGCTCGGGTCGATGGCGAGTCCATAT
Source organism: Bryobacteraceae bacterium (assembly GCA_035650295.1). GTDB lineage: Bacteria > Acidobacteriota > Terriglobia > Bryobacterales > Bryobacteraceae > JAFLBB01. The sequence continues at coordinate 3,200 of DASRHX010000693.1, forward strand.
TCGCGCTCATACTTGGCGGCGATGGCGCGGCGCAAATCGGGGGTGCCCCAGGTGACAGTGTATTGATTGTGGTCGGCGGTGATCGCGGCGCGCGCGGCCTCTTTGATCACTTCCGGCGCGGGGAAATCGGGAAACCCTTGCGCAAGATTCACGGCCTTGTAATTCATCGCCAGGCGTGTCATCTCGCGGATGACGCTTTCGGTGAACTGATGGGTGCGATCGCTACGGAACCTGGGGCGTGCCGGCGGACGCCCGGCGTCCTGCACCGGCGTTCGGCGAGGGGCCTTTGTGGGAAGGATCTGTTCCACTGCTTGAATCTAACATGCGTGCCGAATCGGAGGTCCCTCCGCTATACAGCCTCCGGTAAATGTCGGCATTGCGGAGGACGATTTGAATATAGTCGCGCGTTTCCGAGAAGGGAATGCACTCGATGAATTCCGCCTGCTCCCGGTCGTCTCCGAACCAGCCGAGCCAGCGGGTGGCCCTGGTTTTGCCCGCGTTGTATGCGGCGAGCGCAGCCTCATATTTGTTGTCGAGCGAGGTGAGCAGCCAGCGCAGGTAGTAAGCGCCCATTTGCAGGTTGATTTCCGGCTGGTAGAGCATCGAACCGCGATAGGGACCAAGCTTCAGTTTGCGGCTCAGATCACGACCGGTACTGGGAAGGATTTGCGTCAACCCGACGGCACGCGACCGCGACACCGCTCGCGGATCGAATTCGGACTCCTGGCGGATGAGCGCGGCAAGAAGATTGGGATCGATGGATTGCTGTGCGCCCCGTTTCTCCAGGTCGGCACGGTAGGGCATTGGAAAAGCGAGTCTCCAGAATGTGACCGGCGCCTGCGGCAAATCCCAACTCAAATATCCGGGAGCAAGCGCCTTGATGCTGCGCACGGCCACGGCATGGTCCCCACGGCGCCCTACCATTTGAGCGAGCTCGTGCGCGAGCGCCGGACCTTTGCCGTCCGTACGGGCCCCGAACCGGAGCTCCTGTTCGGCCCAATCTTCGAGGCCGGCCAGTGCGAGCAGCCGCGCGCGGTCAATGCGAGAGCGAGTGGCCGGATCGACGCTGAAGTCCGGTTGAGGCGCGCTCTCGCGAAGAAAGCGCAGGTACTGCACGGTAACGGCAGCGGGGCGCGCGCCCTGAATTTTAGACTCGGCGAGCCGCTGGAGCGCCTGAACGTTGTAATACGAGTTCGGGAAGCGCGTACCGATGGCGTCATAGAACGCCCGTGCAACGGCAGTCTCGTTGCGCAATTCATGAATGCGGCCGAGGAAGTAAAGCGCCGCGGAGATCTTGGCGGAGGAAGGATAGCGTTCGAGATGCTCTCGGAATAACCGCGTGGACCTGTCGCGTTGCGTCGAATAATCATGCCAGGCAACCTTCCAATGGCAATAAGAGCCGCGTTCCTCCATTGGGAAAAGCTCGGCGCACGATCTGTAAAGCGGCAGGTAGCGCTCGGGTTCATTCCGGACCAAGTGCGTGTCGGCCAATGCAACAGTGGCCTTCAGGAGCCAATCCGACTTTGGATATTGACTGCGTAGCCGATCCCACGTCTCGAGGGCATGATCGAGGCGGTCCAGGCGGCGCTGGCTTTGCAGGACGTAATAGAGCCGCTCGGCATCGGACTCGGCCAAAGTGACATTGAGCGTGGAGAGATAGTCGATGGCCGCTTGATACTCCGCCCGGAAATACCGTGCCGCACCAAGGAGCACCCGCGCCAAGTCGCGCTCGGGCCCCGCCAATTCCTTCAATGCCTCGTTCAATTCCGCCGTCGCGCGCACGGCTTCGCCGCTGAAGATGAGTATGCGCGCGCGGCTCAAGATCTGCTGAGCCAGGGGTGGCGGATATCGATCGGCCAGTTGTTGACGCAGTTGCGCGAGCGCGAGTCCGGCATCCCCAGCTTCGCGTGAAAGCGGAAACTCGAAATAGACGCGCTGGTATTGCAGTGCGGCCGAGCCGAGTTGGTTGGAGGATTGCAGGGAGCGCGCTAACAACATCCCGCCGACCGAGGGCGGTATCAGTTCGAGGTTGGGCTGCAACGCCCGCACGGCAGCCTCCGGGTCCCCGGCCTCCAGGAACGCCCACGCCGCGACTTGCAATGCCTGGGTGTCCATCGGCGAAGGACCGGGTTGAGCCAGCACCTGCAACGCCCGCGCAGCGGCATTGGATGGTTCGGCGACCCGCATCGATTGCGCGCTGAGCAACAGTGTGTAGTCGGACAACGTAGGAAGTCCCTTGCGGGCCGCTTCAGCCGCCTGCGCAGCGGAGGCCAGACGATTGTTCTGAACGTCCGTATAGGCAAGGGCAAGTTGCGCCAATGCGCCTTGCTGGTCACGGGCGTGCTCTGATGCGAATTGAACAAGAGCCGTGCGATTGGCGGGGGTTGGCGTGGTCTGGTAAGCGCCCGAAAGCCTGGCGAGCGTTTGTGCCTGGCATGCACTTGCGGCGATCAGAATGAGAATGCCGGCACGGTAGTTCATATCAAATCAGCGGCCCCGGATACCCTTCGCCTAGTAATTCTTCGGCATCATTCGCCAACGTCTTTACAAGTTCTCCATGAAAGTAGTCCACCATTGATTTACAGGAGTTGAGGAATTGATCGCGATATTCCCCTCTGCCCCGATCAATTTCCTCTTGAAGAAGACTGTAGAGAGACCGGGTGCGGCGGCCTTCCAACACAAGTGCCGATTTATAGAGGCGCATTTCGGCGACTCGCACGCGTGCGAAGCGCTGCGCTCGCAGATGGTGGTCACGGTCCTCGGCCGGCACCTGGGTCCAAGTGTGAACTTGAACATCGGGAACTGCCTTTTGCGGAGACTGGGCCTGAAGTGTAACCAATTGCGGACCGGACCCATTCGCGCCAGGCTCGTTGCGGCGCGATTCCCACACGGATCCGGCGAGGGCCGCCAGCAGCTCAAGAGCGTTCGTATCGCAATCGTCCCGTCCTCCTTCGGCATATAGTACGCCCACGGCGCGCCCGGCGCTTGTCAGGGGAAACAGATGAGCGCGCGGACCCGCCGGGGCGCCGAACGATTGCACTAAGGCGGACGAGAGTTCCTGCTCGCCAAACAGAGCCACCACTGGTTCACCCGAGGCGCATGCAGCCTGGAATGCCGGCGAATCGGCCAAGGCAAGCTCGTGCAGCGGCGCGGCGAAGGGGGCACGGTCGGCATGCAAGAAGCGGCCGTGCAAGCTGAAGACTGCCACGCGCGGAGCAAACGCCGAAGCCGCGTCATAAAGAGCGCTGCTCCACTCCTCGTGGCGTTCCGCCGCGCGCAACCGGCGCACGCACTCGTTGAGGCTCGCCGTGAGCGTGCCCCTCGCCTGTCTGGATGCCGCTGCCGTCGCGGCGGCCAACTGCGCGGCATGTTCGGCGGCGACCGCCGCAAGTTTCGATTCCAGAATCGCGGCCGCCTGCGCACGCACACCCTCACGCAGCACTTCCTCAGCTCTCGCAACGCGCATCGACCACGCCGCTTCCAGGTCCTCGCGCGCCGCCGACTGCGCGGCGAGCAACCGCTGTTCGAACGATTGGGGCGTTTCGGGCGCACTCACGGATTCGAGCGGTTGAGGATCGGCAGCCATACTCACCTGACATACTCCCAAGCAGAGCCGGAAACTCTTCCCATCAGCCGGCGGTTGTGTCCGGCGGGCGCGGTTAGGTCGAGAGCGATCCTCCCATCCTGCGCCGTGGCGCCGTTGCCGAGCATTGCCTCTCCTCCATTTTCCATCTGCAGTTGAGAGAACTGCCAGTGCCAATTGCCCCGGTCACGCGCGAGAGTGAAGCAACCATCGGCGAGGTCCCACCTCTCCCCTTCGGCTAGCTCCAGGTTGCGTCCGCGCAGGCTGCCATGCAGCCTCAAGGAGCGCACGAATTCGGCGCCAGTCCCCGCGCTTTCCATCTCCGCCTGCCCTTCCAGTATGCCTTGCCGCCAGGGGAATGATTGCAGGAATACGTTGCCACTATACTTTGGTTCGGCGCCGCCAAGCGACGCTTCCACTCTGCCGCTGATCGAGCCGCCGCCGGCCTGCGCCGTAATGTCGGCGAGGATGACGGATGCGCCCTGCCAATAGAAGCGGAAGAAGACGTTCTCCGCCACGTTCTCGTCGGCCTCCAATTGGGCGACTCGCACCTCCCCTTGCAGGAGGCGGCCGGCAATCCATTCGGGCAATTCGTCAGCGCCGATGCCGAGAGTCCGCACGAGGAAGCCGCTGCGGCGGCGCAGGGCGGGAAGCAGCAATTCCTCCAAGTCGCTGACGTGGGCGCGGGCAATATTCAATACGAGATGTTGTGGGTGCCGCGCTCCGGCACGCTCGCGGAAGCTTGACGTGAGCGAGATATTGCCGATCCGTCCAGCAAGCGATGAGACCGCGAGTTCCTGAGGCGACCAACGCAGCATCGCCCGTTCCAACTCCAATTCGGCGGCCAAACCGGGGACCGCTACCTTCATGCCCCGCACCTCACCCTCGGCTTGCCAAACGGGTGATTCGTCCGCTCGCGATGTTAGCCAGAGTGTACCCGTCCACCGGCCAACGCCGCCTCGACTGAGGAGAGGCAACTCGGATGGCTCGGCCAGCAACGGGAGCAGCGACTTCAAGTGCCTGAGCGAAATGCCCGCCGACTGCATGCGCAACTGTGAGTTCCCGGTACCAGGCCTGTATTCGCCCTCCAACCGTACCGTCTCCTGGTTCGGGATGCGGAACGTGGCGGGCATGAGTTGCAGAAGCTCGGACGCGACCTTCACCAGCACTTCGTCGAAGGAGGCAACCTCCGCGCCTTCGGCAGAAACCGAACCATCGGCCAGGCTGAACTCTCCATTCCACCCGTGCGCGGCGTCGAAGCCAATGGCTCCGCTCAGAGCGCCCTTCCATTGAAACTGGCCAGGCACCTTGAAGCCCAGTTCGGTAACCAACGGCTGAATGGATTCCGAAGGCGCGCCGGTCACGTTCGCAAGCAGCGACCAGCGCGGAGCACCCATGAGATCCGCGCCGCGTATCCGCGCTTTCACGGGAAGGCCCGCGCGTGTTTCTCGTGTTCGCAACTCCAAAAGTT
>DASRHX010000694.1:0-32878 GCA_035650295.1 Bryobacteraceae bacterium
GATCATCACGCCTTCTTTGATCATCTCCTCGACGTCATTCGGCCGCACGGTGTTCAGAAAAGCGATCTTGTTCTTCTTGCACGCCGCCAGCACGCGCGCTCGCGCCGCTTTCATGTCGGGGTCGAGCTCGGCATTGGGCACGTGGCCGTCGGGCTTGGCGAGCGACAGCCCCATGTCGCCGGGACCCCACTCCGCGAAGCCGATGCCGGGCACGGCCGCCACCTTTTCCGCATTGGCGAGCGCGTGCTTGTCCTCAATTTTCAACCCCAGCAGGAACTCGCCTTCGGGATTCAGCGGCCACGGGTCGGCCTTCTTCATATACTCCGCCGGCGTGATGCCCCAAATGCTCGAAGCATAGCCTTGGCTGCCGTTTCCTAGCATGCCTTCGAGCAGGTCAGGATGCGGCTTGGAATTGACATAACGTGCCGACGAGACGAAAATCTTGACTGCCTCAGGATCGCGCGCATGGCAGAGCAGGATGCCGTGGACGCCACACAGCAATGTCTGCTGAACGACCCAAAAGTTCGCGTGCATGTGCGCCGCGCTCACGCCGAGCACCGGCAGAGTGCAGATCACGGCGGGCGTCTTATGTCCCGACTTCGTCGGCCCGGCGTCGACCAGTCCCTTCATGAACCCGCGTAGCGCCGTGAAATCCAGCGGCCCGTGCTCCATTTCGTAGTTGATGTAGTCGGCCCATGTGCTGGCCATCTTCTTGCCGTCGTCGTAACCGCCGCGGCCGCCTGTGTAGTAAATCGGTTGGCCCGACGCAAGCAGTTCAATGGCTCTGTTGATGCGTTTTGGCTTCGGTGCGGACTGCGCGGCGAGTGACGATGCCGCCAACGGGACGCCGGCGAGGGCTTGGAGGAACGTGGATCGCTTCATGGGCACCCTTTATATACGGCGCGGGGGCTGCGCGTCAACGGGGATGCGCTTACGAATTGGACCGCCGGATGAGATAACGAAACACGTAGAGCTCGCTGAGAAGGAAATTCACCACCGCCAGGGACGCGATCGAGATTATGTTCGCCAGCAGGTAATGCAGCCCCAACGTGCCCACCAGGAATCGCATCAGAAGCACGTTGCCGGCAAGCGAAAGCAGTCCGTTCGACATGTGAAACCTCCACAACCGCGCTGCGCGCTCGACGCCGGAGGAGGGCCGATCGGACCATGTCCAGAACTCGTGCCAAATGAAGTTGTGCAGAATCGCTGTTTCCACCGCGAGCGCGGTGGCCCATAGATAGTGCGGATCGAGCATCGGCTTGAGGAAATACAACGCGATCAATTGAACGGCAATCCCCAATGCCCCCACCGCATAAAACTTCACCGCGCGTAGGAAAACTTCTTTCACGGAAGCCGTTCCTCGTTGTACAACTGCACCGTGTGCTTGATCGTGGAAATGACCAGCATGACCGCCATACCCACCAAGCCCACCGCGCCGCCCACATCAAACAATAGAAACTGCTGGCCTGCAAGTTTGGCGCCGCCGCCTCGTACGAGCAACGCGATGTTTCCGATCGCCAGCAAGATGCGCAACTCGGTCGGTGAGAATTTCCAGAAGCTCAAGTGAAAGGTGCCTATCGTGTACGTCGTAAGATACACCTCGATGGACAGCATGAAGTAGGCGATCACCAATGCCATAGCCAGCGGAAAACTCATGTAGCCGCTCAAGCCCAAGCCGCCGAGCAGGAAGAACGTGCCGAACATGTCCACTACATGGTCCACATAGAACCCATAGCGGGGCCGAAGCCGCTGGCGGTAGCGTGCGAGCGTGCCGTCAAGCGAATCGCCAACCCAGTTCAGAACCAGAAAGCCGATGACAAGCACCAGCCCCACCCGATTCGTCCGCGCATACCAATAGCTCAGCCCCGCCCCAATCAGGCTCAAAAAACCCAGCACGGTCAGGTGATCCGAGTTCACCGACGGGGGCATGCGCGCCGCCAGCCAAAGCAGAGTCCTCTTTTCGAGGGGCGCCAAAAGGCTGAGTTGGGCGCGGTTGGCGTCTTTGAAGTGAGGTTTGGAACTGGCGGTGGGCATTAGGAGTCTTGGAGGTTACGAGCTTGTTACAGGATACGAAACGGCTGAGTCGATGCGCCTGAGTTCCGTATCATATAGATGTGAGTGGTATTACACGGCGGAAGTTCGCCCAGGCGGCATCGCTAGCCGCGGCGATTCCCAAATCGGCTCCGGCGGCCGAATTAAAACCGGAAACGCTACGCGCCTTCGACGACTATGCTCGCCAGCGCGAGCGCCGTTTAGACGAAGAACGGTTGAAGGGCGGTTCTGCACGATTTCTTTGGCTGGACGATTCTCCGCAACGCCGCGAGCGTGCCAAAGCCGGGGAGGTCGCCATCGCCGGCGCCGGCGACAAAAACCCGCGCAGCGTGCCGGGTGGACTGATACACGACTGGGCCGGTGGCGTCTTCGTTCCCTCGGCCACTCTGTCTCGCGTCCTAGGCGTCGTCCAGGACTACGACCGCCACAAACGCATCTATCAGCCCGAGGTGATCGACTCCAAATTGCTCCGCCGCGACGGCGACCGCTTCTCTATCTACTACCGGCTCATGAAGAAGAAGGTGCTGACGGCCGTCCTCAATACCGAGCACGACGTGCATTATGTCCCTCTCGGCTCTGGCCGTATCCACAGCCGCTCTTATTCCACCAAAATCGCCGAAGTCGAAAATCCGGGCGAAGTTGGGGAGAAGGAACTGCCCCCAGGCACGGATCATGGCTTCCTCTGGCGCCTCAATTCCTACTGGCGCTTTGCCGAACGCGACGGCGGCGTCTATGTCGAATGCGAGGCGATCTCGCTTTCGCGAGGAGTCCCCTTTGGCTTGGGCTGGATGATTGAGCCGATTATTCGAGATCTGCCGCAGGAATCGCTGCAAAAATCGCTCGGTGCGACGCGCGACGCGGCAAAGGCGTAGCCATGCAACCTGGAAGCACTCCGTTGCGTCCAAACGTCGTAAGGTTTACTCTGCAATGGTGAAGATTCAAGCGGCGGTTCTGGCAATTCTACTGGCGGTTTCCGCCTTCGGCCAAGGACGCATCGGCGGCGGTGGTGGACGCGGCGGTGGAAGCGGACATGGCGGCGGTAGCGGACATGGCGGCGGACGCGGACCCGGAGGCGGTCCTCCCCGCGGTGGATTTCCCACACAGCCCGTGCCTCGTCCCATTCCAGGCGGCGGATTCGGGAGCGTCGTGAATCCTTCGGGTGTTCCCCAGCATTTCGGAGTTGTCAATCCTATTTACAGCCCGAGCAACCTGACCTTCGGCCAGCGTTTGGGAGCCACGGTGACGGGTTCGGATTGGGCCGTCGGCGCCTACCATCGGCAGCGCTGGCGCGGCGGCATCGTTCCGGTGCCTGTGTTCATCGGCGGCTACGCCGGATATGATCCCGGTTATCAAGCGCCGGCGCCCAATGTGACCGTCATCAACGCGCCTCAGCCATCGCCCACGGTGATTATCAATCAGGGCTACGCGCCCGATCGCATGAGCCCGCAGATGATCGAAGTAAGCCCGGAAACGCCGGAGACTATGACCACATATCGAGCCCCCGTGACGCCGAACGCCGAGGGCCGGCCCCTTAGCGAATCAATGCGTCCGCCCTCGAACCCCGACGGCAAGCCTACGGTCTATCTGGTCGCGATGAAATCGGGCGAGGTCTACACCGCGCTGGCCTATTGGCTCGAAAACGACACCCTGCACTACATCACAACCAAGCATGCCCACAACCGCGCCTCCATTGACCTGGTCGACACCGGCATGAGCCGCCAGTTGAATCAGGAGCGGGGCCTGGAATTCATGCTTACCCGCTGAACTGGCCGCGCGCCAACCGCTGCACGAAATCCAAATCGCCGTCGAGGAAGTCGTACGCGATCAGCTTCTCCGGCGATTCCCAAGCGATCGACTCGAACTCAAGATTCACCGGCTCCCCTTCGAACTTCGTGATGCGGTAGAAGATGAGCTGAATCGGTGGGCGGCCCGGATATTGGTGTTCGTACCGCATGAGCTCGCGTTCGATTTTCGCTTCAATGTCCAGCTCCTCGCGTAATTCGCGCTCCAATGCCTCGCGTGGGTCCTCTCGAGCCTCCACTTTCCCGCCCGGAAACTCCCATTTGTACTCGTTCCAATCGCCCCGTTTACGTTGTCCGATCAGAATTTTTCCGCCGCGCTCAATCACAGCCGCCACGACGAGAACGCCCTGGCGGCTGAAATGAGGGACCGGGTCTTGTTCGCTCACGCCAGCTCCAGGTTGCGAAATCGCTCCAGCTCTTCGAGCGGCGCAGCTTCTATCTTCTCGAAATTCTGTTTCCACCACGCCCAGGGAATCTCCAGCAGCTGAGCGCGCGCGGAAAATTTCGAGCTCTCGTGGATAAAACAAGAGTGCGTACACCAGCAGCCGTCGCGCTCGATCGCCTCCGTCTCGCTCTTCACGGCGTTCGAGGCGAGCGCCGCCGAAACGTCGAGCTTGTGGTCGTGAAGATTGCCGATGATGCCGCGCAGCTCGCAGGCGCGGAAGCGGCCGTTGTGGTCGATCACCAGCGTTGTTTGGCCCGCCGTGCATCGCATGGGCCACTGCGACGGACCATCGTAGCAACGCTCCTGAACATCGAAATGCATGCGCAGGTTACCCAGGTAATAAGCGGTGGCCACCTGTTTTGCCAGGGCCGGCAAATGGGCAAACAAGCGCTGCGCATAGTGGCGATGAAGGGGAAAGAGGCGCCGGTGCAGTTGGATTACATCCTCCCGCGTCATCGCCTTCACGCACGGGTCCGGCGTCGATCCCCGCACGACTTCAAAATAGTGACCGTTGGAGTTTGTGTTTTCGGCGATCCACAGTCCCAGGTTGACAAGTTCCGTGTAGTTATCGCGCGTGATTACGCTCACGACGTTCCGGCGCAGGCGCCGCACACCGCCGTAGCGCGCCTCCGCTTCGCGAATCGTTGCCAGCGTGCGCGTGAAGTTGTTCGGTACGCCGCGAATGGCGTCGTGAGTATTCGCCAGCCCGTCCAGGGAGAAATTCAAATCGATCGCAACATCTTCGCTGGTCTTCCGCAGGGCCTCGTCTATGATCCGGAAGAGCTTTTCCGGCAGCAACCCGTTAGTCGGCAGATTGATATTTCGGACACCATTGTTACGCGCGAACAGGCCGATGACCTCGCCTAACTCCTCACGCAGCGTGGGCTCGCCGCCGCTCAGCCACAGCTTACGGAAGGGCGGCGCTGTCTCCGAGATGCGCCGGATCTCGTCAAAGGAAAGATCGTCGCGGCTGTTCAGCTTGTCAAAATAAAAGCAGGTGCGGCAAAGAGAGTTGCAGCGCGAAGTGACAAAGAGAAATAGAGCGTTGAAGGCCGGCGTGCGTATACGGTCCTGGAGGATTCGAAGGTAAGGCGCGCCTGCCATTATGGAGATGGAACCTCCATAATAATGCACAGACGGTGATGCATAGCGAAAAGTTGCTGGACCACTTTCAGAACCCCAGGAACGCGGGCGAACTCAGCGATGCCACCGTGCGCGTCGATGTGGAGAATCCGGCCTGCGGCGATCAGCTGCGTCTCACCGTACGCGTGGAAGACGGCTTAGTTGCCGCCGTCCGCTTTAAGGTGCGCGGATGCACAGCTTCCATTGCCGCGGGTAGCGCGCTTACCGAATGGCTTACCGGCCGCGCGGTGAAGGAAGCCGCTTTGCTTCGCAGCGACGACATCGAAGCCGCGCTGGGCGGACTCATCCCCGAATCGAGACACGCCGCGATTCTCTGCATGGATGCGGCGCGCGAACTGGCGAGGCGCGCATGAGAGAAACAACAGTGGCGGGCGCACTGACGCGCGAACAACTGCTCGCCGCTTATCGGGCGATGTTACTCTCGCGCCGGTTGGACGACCGCGAAATCCTGCTCAAGCGCCAGAACAGGATCTATTTTCAGATTTCCGGTGCGGGCCATGAGGCGATCGGCGCCGCCGCAGGATTGGCGTTGCGCGCAGGTTCGGACTGGATTTTCCCTTACTATCGGGACCGCGCGTTGTGCCTCATGCTCGGTGTAACCGCCGAAGCGATGCTGCTGCAGGCTGTCGGCGCGGGTAGCGACCCGGCTAGTGGCGGCCGGCAGATGCCATCGCATTGGAGTTCGCCTCCGTTGCGCATCGTCAGCACGAGTTCGCCCACGGGCACGCAGTATTTGCACGCTGTAGGCTGTGCGCATGCCTCCCGGTTGCTCGCGCCGGAGGGCAGGGAAGTAACGCTCGTCTGCTCCGGCGAGGGAGCCACTAGCGAGGGTGAGTTTTGGGAGGCCCTCAACGCGGCCTGTCTGGAGAAGCTCCCACTCTTGTTCCTCATCGAAGATAACGGCTACGCGATTTCCGTCCCCGTGGAAAAGCAAACAGCCGGCGGCAACGTGTCGCGCCTGCTCGAAGGCTTCCCGGATTTACTGCGCATGGAGTGCGACGGAACCGACATGCCCGGCAGCTATGAAGTAATCGCGCATGCTATGGCGTGGTGCCGCGAGGGGCACGGCCCGGCGCTCGTGCATGCCACCTGCACGCGGCCCTACTCGCACTCGCTGAGCGATGACGAGACCCTGTACAAAACTCCGGCCGAACGCGAAGCCGAAGCCGCTCGCGATCCAGTTCTGCGTTATCCCGAGTGGCTCATAAGCGAGGGGCATCTTGAACGGCGAGCCATGCAACGTATCGCGCACGAGGTGGAGGAAGAAGTCGAAGCGGCCGCTGAGCGCGCTTTGCGAGCCTCCGGGCCGCCGTCCGGCAGCGCCCTGCAGTTCCTCTACTCGAACAATGTCGATGCAACGGGCCGGCAGTTCGCGGCCGAGCCCAAAACCGCGGGCGAACCGCGCACCATGGTCGACACGATCAATCGCGTGCTTCACGAAGAGATGGCGCGCGATCCGCGAATCGTTGTCTTCGGTGAAGACGTCGCCGATTGCAGCCGCGAGGAAAACCTGCCGCGGGTGAAGGGCAAGGGTGGCGTCTTCAAAGCGACGCAAGGGCTGCAGCGCGCCTTCGGCTCCCAGCGCGTGTTTAATTCGCCTATCGCGGAGGCGGCCATTGTTGGCCGCGCGATCGGCATGGCCGTGCGCGGGATGAAGCCGGTTGTTGAGATTCAATTCTTCGACTACATTTGGCCCGCCATGATGCAGATTCGCGATGAACTTGCCACCATGCGTTGGCGTAGCGCGAATGGCTGGTCGTGCCCGGTTGTCGTGCGTGTGCCGATCGGTGGTTATCTCACCGGAGGAGCCGTTTACCACAGCCAGTGCGGCGAAGTGTTGTTTACGCACATTCCCGGATTGCGCGTCGCGATGCCGTCAAACGCCCTCGATGCCTGTGGCCTTCTTCGCACGGCCATCCGATGCGACGACCCGGTGCTTTTTCTCGAACACAAAAAGCTCTATCGTGAGGCCTACAATAGATCGCCCCATCCAGGCGATGGTTATTGCATTCCCTTCGGCAGGGCGCGCGTAGCGAAGACCGGCTCGCGTCTCACCATCGTGACTTATGGCGCCCTTGTGAATCGGGCCTTGGTCGCCGCCGCCGACATCGAGAAGCGCGACACTCGCGCCAACATCGAGGTAATCGATCTTCGCTCGCTTGCGCCCATCGATTGGGACGCCATCTATAGGAGCGTGCGCAAAACCTCGCGGCTGCTCGTCGTTCACGAAGATACGCTGACGCACGGATTCGGCGCCGAAATTGCCGCTCGTGCCGCGGGCGAATTGTTCTCCGACCTGGACGCGCCCGTGGGCCGTCTTGCCGCCCTGGATACATGGGTTGGATATAATCCCGGCCTGGAGGCGGAGATTCTGCCGCAAGTTCCCGGCCTCATCCGCGAGGCGGAGAGGTTGCTGCGGTACTAGACAAGATGGCGCGGAAAACATTCGATGTGGTGATCGTCGGCTCGGGCGCTTCGGGCGGCACGCTTGCCGCTCATCTTGCCGGCATGGGCGTGGATGTCGCCGTCGTGGAAGGCGGTCCGCCGGTGAATACGCGCACCGATTTCAATACGCACGCCATGCCATTCCAATTTCCGAACCGCCACATCCCCACCATGAAGCCCGGAAAGCAGGGCTTTGAGAGCGAACGCGCGCGCGGCATTGGCGGCAAGAGCCTGACCTGGAACGCCGTTGCTTGGCGCTTTTCCGAGCGTGATTTCCAGGGGAAGTCTCACGATGGCGCGGGCGAGAACTGGCCGCTGCACTATGCGGACATGGCGCCATGGTACGACAAGATTGAAAAGGAAGTGGGCGTCTGTGGGAACCTCGACGGCCTCGAAGATCTGCCCGATGGCGTGTTCCTGCCTCCCGTGCCGATGAAGTGCACCGACGTTGCGGTGAAGCGCGGCGCGGAGAAGCTGGGCGTGAAAGTCATTCACGTGCGCAAAGCAACGCTATCGCGCGCGCAAGCAGGCCGGCCAGCCTGCCACTTCTGTGGCAACTGCATGGCTGGCTGCGATGTGGTGGCGAAATACAACTCCGCCGACGTTCACTTGCGGCCCGCGCTGAAGACGGGGAAGCTGCAAATCTTCCATAACTCCATCGTGCGCGAAGTTATGATGAGCGCCGAGAACCGCGCCACCGGGGTGAAATTCGTCAACCGCGAAACAAAAACGGAGGGTGAGGTGCGTGGCCGTGTAGTGGCGGTCAGTTGCGCTTGCGTGCAAAGCGTGGCGCTGCTGCTCATGTCCAAGTCGCGGCTCTATCCGAACGGACTCGCCAATTCGAGCGGCCACGTTGGCAAACATTTCATTCCTCACTTCACTGGCGGCGTCCAGTGCTTCCTGAAAGACTTCATCGGAAAGAATGGTGTGAACGACGAAGGCTTTCTGGATCACGCCTACATACCGTCGTTCATGCACAACCGCGAGCGAGATTACGCGCGTAGCTTCGGCGTCCAGTTCAACTATCAGAACCACCGCGCCGTCGGTTGGGCGCGCAGCCTTCCTGGAATGGGCAAGTCCTTCAAGGAAGCCGTGCAGGCCCGCTATCCAGCATTCCTCACGTTCTCCCCATACGGCGAGATGTTGCCCAATGCGAAAAGCTTCGTCGATCTTGACGAGACGAAGAAAGATGCCCACGGTCTCCCGCTTGCCCGCCGTCACGTGTTTTGGAGCGACAACGACTGGAAGATTTTCAAGGACATGTCCGCCTGGAGCGTGCGCATTCTCGAATCGGCCGGGGCGGAGATTCTCAGCGTGCAGAGCGAGCCGCGCACCAACCACGAGCTTGGCGGGGCGCGAATGGGCTCCGATCGGCGCACAAGCGTTGTAAATCAGTGGTGTCAGTCGCACGATGTGAAGAACCTGTTTGTCGTCGATGGCAGCGTCTTCCCATCGGCCAGCGAGAAGAATCCCACGCATACGATGATGGCGCTTGCTGCGCGCGCGGCTGACTACATCGCCGAAGGATTGCGCAAGAAGGAGTTGGCATGAGCGATCGCCGGGAAACACTTAAGATCCTCGGCGCCATTGGCGCCACCTGCGCCACGCCGTTTTCATCGAACGAACTCTACGGCCAACATGCGGATCACAACGGCGCGCCTCTGGTTCAGGTTCAAATACCCGCCGGGCCGAAGAACCTCAGCGCGGAGGAATTCCAACTCATTTCCCGCCTCGCCGATCTCATCATCCCCACCACCAACACGCCGGGAGCGGTCGCCGCGGGTGTGCCCCATTACATCGATCAGGTCGCGGGCGGCAATGCCGGCATGCGCAAGTTGATTGCACGAGGCTGCGTTTGGCTGAACGAGCACGGCGAACAACAGCGCGCCAAGCCATTTCTGGAGTTGGACGAGGCCGATCAGGTAGCTCTTCTCACGCCGATTTGCGAACGTGCCGACAAGTTAGCCGAGGGCGATCAGAACGACCTTGGCGCGCGTTTCTTCAAGGCCGTGAAGAGCCTCACCGCCGACGGTTACTTCACGTCGAAGACTGGCTTGGTCGATACGCTTGGCTATACGGGCAATACCGTTTTGAACTCCTATCCCAGTTGCGAAGGTTAGCCCCGTTTACCAGTTCACGTTGACGTTGGTAATCACCTGATCCTTGATCTCGATCGTCTCGGAGTAGTCGGGCGACCCCTCGCGGCGCAGCGTGATCTTGTGGGGCCCGGCGGGCAGCGTCAACATCGCCGGAGTCTTTTCCGCACGCGGCTTATCGTCGACTATGATCGTCGCCCCCGCTGGACTGGACCGGATCATCAGTGTGCCTTCGGCGCGCTGCAGGCTGACGTTCACGGTATTTTCTTGCGGCAAGTTGACGATGCGCAGCGTCGGCCGGTAGCCGGGCAATGTGAATGCCAGAGTGTGGCGGCCATTTTCGAGCGATTTCGGGCACGGGGTGACACACGTGCTCTTGCCCTTATCGATGGAAACGGTCGCCCCGCCGGGAATGGTGATGATGTCGAGAATGGTCGAACCAGAAGGCGATTCCGAAGGCGGCGTGGTTCGCGGCGGAGGCGCCTTGGTTTCCTCTTCAGTCTCGGTAGGGGCGGCCGGATCGCCGGACTTCTCCTGCTCATCAGGTGTCGCCGGCGCGGGTGTACTGGGAGGCGGTAGCATCGGGCTCGGCTTGTCGGCGGCATTCGGATCGGCAGTGCCGGGCGGCGGTTCCACGCCTTCGGTGCTT
This sequence comes from Bryobacteraceae bacterium, assembly GCA_035650295.1. Taxonomy (GTDB): domain Bacteria; phylum Acidobacteriota; class Terriglobia; order Bryobacterales; family Bryobacteraceae; genus JAFLBB01. The sequence goes on from DASRHX010000694.1 coordinate 10,633, forward strand.
TGTGTTGTCGCAATGTAGGGGCGATTCAAGTAATACAAATAGCCTGCGCTGGCGGCAGCCAAAACGCCTACGACTGCCAGCGTCATAGGCCAGCGTTTGCGCATCTGTTGGGTTGTTTCGTCACGAGGGCGGCGGCGGGGCGGCGGCAGGTTCGAGGTGGAAGGCGCTCCAGCCATCGAGCCCGACGCGATTATCGTCTCCTGCTGAGCCGCGGCTCCACGGGGAATCGAACGCCAACCAGCAGACTCGTTGAGCGCGGACTCCAGGGCCCGTACGAAGGCCGAGCACTTGAGGAATCGTTGTTCCGGATTCTTATCCATCGCCTGGGCGAGCACGCGAGACACCGGTTCCCGCAAGCTGGCGTTGAGCAGGTGCGGCGACGTTGGTTCCTGCTTCACGATCTGGTACATCAACCCCGGAAGCGTGTCTCCGACGAAGGGCCTTTCGCCCGTCAGCAACTCATATGCGATCACCGCCAGCGCGAACTGATCCGAGCGTCCGTCGACCGCCTTGCCCTCAATTTGCTCGGGCGACATGAAGCTGGGGGTGCCCAGGATCATGTCCGCCTGCGTCAAGTTCTGAGAAGCCATTTTGGCCACGCCAAAATCCGTGATTTTTACAGCGCCGGAGTCGGACAGCATGATGTTGGCCGGCTTCACGTCGCGATGGACGATGCCTTGCGCGTGCGCAAAGTCCAGGGCGTCGGCGGTGTCGCGCAATACCTGGACCAATTGCTGCCCTGAGAGCGGGCCTCGGCTGCGCACAACCTGTTCGAGCGTCAGGCCCTGAACGAATTCCATGGCAATGTAGGCCATGTTACCTTCCTGGCCAACGTCGTAGATCGTCACGATCGAGGGGTGCGACAGCAATCCGGCCGAACGCGCTTCCCGCATTAACCGGTCGCGCAATTGCCGATGCTCGGAAGGGTCGCCAATTGCGTCCAGGCGGATGGTTTTAATCGCAAGTGTGCGTCCTATAGCCGGATCTTGGGCGCGGTACACCACTCCCATTCCGCCTCGACCCAGTTCGCCGGTAATCTCATACCGGCCGATGCGCTCCATGTCCCAATCAGTTTAACGTATGAACCGCGAAGAGCCCGCTGGGAGGACGCACGATACAATGGAATTTCGCATGATTCAATCGCTGTTTGGCTCCCTCGATCCCAAGGAGCCCGCTGTAGAGCAGGTTCCCACGCCGCCCGAGCCCTTCAAATCCGGCTCGCTGCTTGACCGTCTGAAGCAAGGAATTCAGAAAACCCGTGCCGGGCTCGTCACCGCGCTCGAAGACACCATCTCCGGCAGGAAAGAGATCGATGCCGATCTTTTGGAAGAGCTGGAGTACGCGCTAATCGGAGCCGACGTCGGCATCGTCACCACAACCGAGATTCTGGAACGGATCCGCCAGAGAGTGGATCGCAAGCTGGTCAACGACGCGAGTGAATTGAAAGCACTCATCCGCGAGCACCTCCTGGAAGTTCTGCAAGCCGCTGAAAAGCCGGTAAATCGTGCCGTCGTGCCGCCCACCGTCGTCATGATCGTCGGCGTGAACGGCGTGGGCAAGACCACAACCATCGGCAAACTTGCGCAGCAACTTGGTTCCGAGGGCAAGAGCGTGCTGCTCTGCGCCGCGGATACCTTCCGCGCCGCCGCCATCGAGCAGCTCGAAGCGTGGGGCCAGCGCACGAATACCGACGTCATCCGCCAGAAAGCCGGCGCGGACCCGAGTTCGGTGATGTTCGACGCTCTGCAAGCGGCCAAGGCGCGCGCCGTCGATTACGTGATTGTCGACACAGCCGGCCGTCTGCACACCAAGTCCAACCTGATGCTCGAGCTGGACAAGATGCGCCGCACGGCGCAGAAGGTGATTCCCGAGGCGCCACATGAAGTGTGGCTCGTGATGGATGCCACCACGGGCCAGAACGGCCTCGAACAGGCGCGCAAATTCACGGAATCGAGCGGCGTGAGCGGCATCGTGCTCACCAAATTGGATGGTACGGCCAAGGGCGGTGTTGTGATCGCCATCGAGCGCGAACTGATGTTGCCTATTCGCTACATTGGCGTGGGTGAGCAGGCAGCCGACCTGCTGCCCTTCGACGCCGAACAGTTCGTAGGAACCCTGCTTGCATGACCGGAGCCGCGGCGTTATCCGAAGACATGACGCAAGCGATGATGCGCCGGGCACTCGATTTGGCGCGGCTCGGAATCGGACAAACAAGTCCCAATCCGATGGTGGGGGCCGTGATCGTAAAGGACGGCCAGGTGGTGGGCGAGGGCGTGCACACCTGGGCGGGAGTTAAGCATGCCGAAATCCTCGCGATCGAACAAGCCGGCGGGCTGGCGCGCGGCTCCTCGCTCTATCTCAACCTCGAACCATGCACGCATCAGGGGCGCACGCCACCCTGCGCCGATGCCGTCATTGCCGCCGGCGTGGCCAAAGTCGTCGCCGCGATGGAAGACCCCAACCCGCTCGTTTCGGGCAAAGGGTTCGCCAAGCTACGCGAAGCCGGTGTAGTAGTCGAGTTGGCCTCGTCGTTTCGCGACGAAGCGGCACGGTTGAATGAGCCCTTCGCTCATTTCATGCGCAAGGGCCTCCCGCTTGTCACTTTGAAAGCCGCGCTCACTCTTGATGGGAAGATTGCCGCGCCCGAAGACAACCAGGGATGGATCACATCGGAGCTGGCACGCCGCCACGTTCAAGACGTTCGCCACGCCCACGACGCCATACTCACCGGCATCGGAACGCTGCTCGCCGACGACTGTCTGCTTACCGACCGCACGGGCCTTCAGCGCAGCCGCCCCTTCCTGCGCATCGTTATGGATTCTCAGTTGCGCACTCCCATGCACTCGCAAATGGTGGAAAGCGCGCGCGGCGATCTGCTGGTCGCCACCACTTCCGCCGCTTCCGCCGAACGCCGCCGGGCGCTCGAGCAGAGGGGAATCGAAGTGCTCGTGTGCGATGGAACCGGTGGCCGTGTCAGCCCGAGGCTGCTTGTCGAAGAGCTCGGCCGCCGCCGCTGCCTGTCGCTGATGGTTGAGGGCGGCAGCAAGGTGAACTGGGCGATGCTCGAATCGGGCGTTGTCGACAAAATCTTCTTCTACTACGCGCCGAAGATCCTCGGCGGCATGATGTCGTTGCCCGTAGCGGGCGGCGTTGGACGGCTCAGCCGCGCTGACGCCATTGTGTTTCGTGATCTGACACTTCACTCGATCACGCGCAATGAATTTGCCGTCGAAGCCTACCTGGAAAAGTAATGTTCACCGGGATCATCGAAGAGACGGGCCGCATAGAATCGCTGGAAGGGCGCGGCGAGGGAGCGCGCCTGCGTGTCGCCTGCTCGGCCGTGCTTGCCGATGCCTTCACCGGTTCGAGCATCGCCGTGAATGGCTGTTGCCTCACGGCTCTCGATCTGAAACCGGGCTCCTTTGCCGCCGACATCGCGCCTGAAACGATGCGCCGCACCAACATTGGCGACCTTCGCGCGGGCAGTCTCGTCAACCTCGAACGCCCGCTCTCGCCGCAGTCCCGCCTCAGCGGCCACATCGTGCAAGGCCACGTGGACGGAACGGGTGAGCTGCGTAGTCTGGAAACACTTGGCGACGGAAATTGGTGGATGCAAATCCGCGTGCCTGATGAACTCGACCGCTATCTCGTCTTCAAAGGCTCGATCGCGGTTGACGGCATTAGCCTCACCATCGCCTCGCTCGAAGCGGGGCTGATGAGCATCACCATCATTCCCCACACCTACGAAGCCACGAACCTGAAGACGAAGCGCCCCGGTGACCGCGTCAATATCGAGTGCGATGTGCTCGCTAAGCACGTGGAAAAACTTCTGCGGCGCATCGAGATTCCCAGCGGCCTGACTGTCGCGAAGTTGCGCGAGAACGGCTACTAACCGGCTTCCTTATACAGGCCGTGCTGACGAATATAGTCGAAAACCGCCGCGTCGAGCGTCTCCGGCCGTTCGCCCGCGCGCAATTGCTCGCGAATTCGCGAAGAACTTATGGGAATCTCCAGGTCGTCCAACCGGTGCGCCCTCGCCCCCTGGGGAATGTCGTACTGCGAGCCTGGCCGCGAGACAACGAGAAACTCGACCTCGGTCAGCACGTCGCGCCAACGAAACCATGTTTCGATCTCCGAGAACGCATCGGCGCCAATCAGAAAATACACGTGCTGGTTCGGCCTCTCACGTTTCAACCGTTCGATGGTGAGAATTGAATAGCTGCGCGCCGAGCCTTCTTCCATCGCCGAAACGCGCAGCCGCGGATCTGCTGTGCATGCGAGTGCCGCCATGCGCAACCTGTGCTCGAAGGCAGCCCGTGTCTGTCCCCCTTTGTGTGGTGGATTGCCCGCCGGTATGAGCAGAACTTCATCCAGATTGAATCGGTCCGCGGCCGCTTTGGCGACAGAAACGTGCCCTTTGTGAATCGGATCGAACGTGCCGCCAAAGACGGCATAGGCGTGGCTCATCGCCCAGCCATGCGTTCAGCGGCAGCGCGCGCAAGTTCGTCGCAGCGGTTGTTGTCTTCATGCGAGGCGTGGCCCTTGGTCCATTCCCATTCCGTCGTGTGCCGTGCAACTGCCTCGTCCAGCTTTTCCCACAGATCCTGATTTTGAACGGGCTTCTTTGACGCCGTCCTCCATCCGTTGCGCTTCCAGCCCTTCAACCAAGTCATGATGCCATTCTTCACATACTGGGAGTCCGTGATGATCGTGACCTTGCAACTCTCTTTGATCGCATTCAAGCCTTCGATCGCCGCCATCAGCTCCATGCGATTGTTCGTCGTTTGCGCTTCGCCTCCGGAGCGTTCGCGCTTGTGCTCACCGTAGCGAAGAATGTACGCCCAGCCGCCCGGCCCAGGGTTCCCCAAGCAGGAACCGTCGGTGATCAGTTGCACTGATTTCATCAGGCGGCCGCACCCGTAAGCTCGCGTTCGTAGAAACGGTCGACAAGTAAACGAATCTCGGCCACATCATGGGAACGATACACTTCGGCGCGCAGGCCCGCTCCGTTGCGCACACCGTGGGTGAAGTAGCTGGCAAACTGTTTCATTTTTCCAACTGCATCGCTCTCGCCGCGTTCGGCGAGCATGGCGTAGTAGGTTCGCATCATATCGTAGCGATCCCGTTCGGTGGGCTCAAAGAAGCGGCCTGTTGCGGTGTACTCCGCAATTTGACGGAAGATCCACGGGTTCGACGATGCCGCGCGCCCGATCATTACCGCGTCACAGCCTGTCTCCCGCACGAGGCGCACGGCGTCCTGGGGCGTCAACACATCGCCGTTTCCGATCACCGGAATCTTCACCGCGGCCTTCACTTCCGCGATCCTCGTCCAATCGGCGCTTCCGCTATAGCCTTGTTCCCGCGTCCGCGGATGCAGCGCCACGGCTGCTACGCCTGAGTCCTCGGCCATACGCGCGACGTTCACATGCACTAGTTCACTGTCGTTCCAACCGGCGCGAAACTTAATTGTCAGCGGAATCTTGATCGCGTCCTTTACCGCCGCGATTAAGCCTCCCATCAGCGGAAGATCGCGCAGACATCCGGAGCCGCCGTTACAGCGCACCACTTTCTTCACCGGGCAACCGAAGTTGATATCCACTGCGTCGAAGCCCAGATCCTCGCACACGCGCGCGGCATCGGCCATCACTTTGGGGTCGGCTCCGAATAACTGGGCTGAAATGGGCCGTTCGTCGGGTGTGAAGTAGAGGTACCGCATCAGCTTCGCCGTGTTGCGCGACCGGGCTGACGCGGTGATGCCGTGCGAGCTGGTGAATTCGGTCATCAGCAGCCCGCATCCACCCTGATTGCGGATGAACTGGCGAAATACGGTATCGGTGACGCCGGCCATTGGCGCAAGCACGGTCGCCGGCCGGATGAGAACACCGCCCGCATGATATTGCTGGGGAAAGAGAACGGACTGAGACACCTAAGTTCCATTTTACCGGGAAACCAGCGATGGCGAATGCGGACCGAAACCTTTAGGCCCTTGTCCGCGTTAGATAATCAGGAGGAGGCAGAGATGAATTTGAAAGTTGTAATCGCATTCTTACTCGGTCTGGTGGTGGCGCTTGGAGTGGCCGTCCTCGTGAAGAGGAACCCGGCCCCGGCGCCCACGGAGGTGGCCTCCAACGCTGTTCCTGCTCCCACTGTCGCCCAGGAGGCGGTCCCCGGCGTACCCGTTGTACAGCCCGCGCCGGAACCGGTCGCACCGGCGCCGGAGCCTGTCACCAAATCGTCTAAACCGGCCGCCAAGCCGGCTAAATCGTCTCCGATGCCGCAGCAGCGGACCGCTGAGTCGAAGCCCACGCCGCAAGCGGCTCCACCGGCGTCTGCGCCAGCCCCAGTAGAGACGGCGAAGAATGACCCGCCGGCCCCAGTTCCGGTGCACGAGCCGGCGCCGGCGCCCGTGTTTAAGCCCGATCCGCCCAAGGTCCGCGTGCCCAAAACCCTCACTATTCCCGCCGGCACGGTGCTCAATGTGCGCCTGGCCGAGCGGGTCACGAGCAGCGGCCACACTAACGGCGACGCATTTTCGGCAACCTTTGAGCAACCATTGATCATCGATGGATTCGTCATCGCCGAACGCGGCGCGCGTGTCGATGGCGCCATCGTGGAATCGATCGGTTCAGGTCGCGTGAAGGGACGCGCCGTCCTTGGCCTCGAGCTGAAGAAGTTCCGCAGCTCCGACGGTCAGGATGTCGCCATTCAAACCGACACTTTCCGTAAGGAAGCCGAAAGCTCCGCCAAGAGCGACGCCGTGAAGGTTGGCGCGGCTGCCGGCATAGGTGCAGCCATCGGAGCTATCGCCGGTGGCGGTAAGGGTGCGGCGATCGGAGCGGCTGTCGGCGGCGGCGCCGGAACGGGCGGCGTACTTGCCACCAAAGGCAAGGATGCCGATCTTCCGGCTGAGACCCGGCTCAGTTTCCGCCTCGCCAGCGACGTTGCGGTGACCGAGAAGCTGAAGTGAGCCGCTAGCGGCCAGCTACTTTACTTCGCCCCCGACTTCTCGAAGAACTTGGTTTCCACCTTCCAGTCTTCCAGCGTGTTGTACACAATGGGGCAGTAGCAGGCCCGATCGGGCATCTCCCAAAGCCGTGCCACCAGCGACCCCGGGCCGCGCACTAAATGCGGAAAATCCTCGCACGTCGAAGGCCTCACCTCGTACACAGTGCACAGGTTGCCCGATAGGAATGGACAACTGCCGTCGTCGTTCCGCTTCAAAATCCACCCTTCGTCCTCGGTCATCTGGCCGTACTGATTCAGAAACTTCTGCTCGCTCAAATGGAGCGCCTTGGCCAGCTTGGGCAGATCGCGATCCTTCAGCCGCACCGTCGCCGACCGGCAGCAATTGGCGCATTCCGTGCAGTCCATATCGTCTTCCACGTCTTCGGCGATGGCTCGCAGACGGCGTTCCACGAACACGTGGCGCTTCAGGTGGCGGCGCAACCGTTCGTTTTCCTCGCGCTTCTGCTCACCCAAACGCCGGATCTGCACAAGATCTTTCAACACCCTTCCAGGGTACAATCGCCAAACAGGGACCGTACGTTTGAATGAGACAAACCAACTGGCAGAACTTCTGCGCGGACGCGAGTCGGACCCCGCGTTTCTCGCCACGGCGCTTGCGCTCGCCTTCTTCTTCGGCGCCGTTCACGCATTGACGCCCGGCCACGGCAAGACGATCGTTGCTGCCTATCTGGTGGGCAGCCGCGGCCGCTTGACCGATGCCGTCTACCTCGGCGGCGTGGTTACCGCCACGCATACGGTCAGCGTATTTGCACTCGGTCTGATCACCCTCTACGCCTCCACCCGCATTGCGATGGAACGCATCTTCCCGTGGCTATCGTTCCTCAGTGGCGCCATGGTGCTCGCAATCGGCGGTTGGCTTCTCTTCCAGCGTTTGCGGGGTGCGGATTCCGGCGACTCCCATGAGCACGAACACTCGCACCCACACTCTCACTCGCACAGCCACGCCCACGGTCATTCCCACAGCCACTCTCATGGTCACGGCAGTTTGTTCTCGCTTGGTGTGTCCGGCGGGCTGGTCCCTTGCCCGGAAGCACTTGTCGTGCTGATGCTCTCGATATCGCTCGGCCGCCTCGGCTTCGGGCTCCTGCTCCTTACCGCTTTCAGCCTCGGGCTTGCCGCCGTTCTCATCGCGATTGGCAGCGCCATGGTGCTCGCCGGAAGCCGTTTCACGGCTATCCAGCCATCGAGCGTGTGGACGCAACGGCTCCCCATCTTCAGCGCCGCCGTCGTTACTGTCCTCGGACTCTATATGACATTGGAGGCACTGAAATCGATCCATGGCTGATTCGGTAAGGCTCTCGTTCTGGCTGCGAGGCTTCACGGAGCACAACATGCTCTCGCTCTATGAGCGCGTGTTGCGCCGCTTTCCCTACTCCCGCCTCGCCCCGGCCGGCATGCTACGTATTTTCGCCCTGGATTACAGCGAGCCGCCGGTTCTGGAAGAGGAATTTGAAGACGCCGCGCACGTGCCCTCGATCATCAGCGTTGCCAGTGAGCACTTCCACAACGACTGCAGTTTTCAATTGGACTGCTGCTGGGACCTCTGGCACTACAACGAAGAATGGTCCCTGAAGCCAAGTGCAGTCTCCATCGCCATTTTCGGGCCGCTATTCGAGAGCCCATGGGGTGAACAGATTCAGTTGGATCTCGGGCTCGACTTCCTCTATCTGCCCTCTTCCGGCGTGCCGCCAAACTTGCGCGCGCTCCGCTCTAACGTGAAAAGCGTGCTTCACCTGGCCGAGGACATGCAACGCATTCTGCCCGTCGAGAAAAGAACTCTGTGGTCGGAATCGGGCGAAAACCTCGCCGAACGGCTTCAGGAGGCGCTCGACGGCGATGAGGATTGACCGGGCAGTAACTCGGCGAGCGCTTCAATCAGCCGCGCCGGCAGGAACGGCTTCTGCAGGAAGCGGACCGGCGCGCCCTCAGCGGCAAATTCATTCGCGGACCGCGCCGTGCCGCTGCAAACAATCATTGGAAGATCGCCACGCAATGCCCGCAAATGTTCTATCAACGCTTCGCCGCTCATGTCGGGTAGCGTGAGATCCACCAGCGCGGCCAGGAAATCCTCCGGTCCGTCAGCGAACGCTCGCACGGCCTCTTCGCCGCCGCTTACGGCTTGTACATGGTAGCCCGCCCGTTCGAGCACACGAACTAATAGCGGGCGTAGCGAGTCTTCGTCTTCCACCAACAGGAGTCGCGGCTGGGCATTGACTTGTAGCAAGGCCGTTTCGGGCGTCATGATACGCCTAGAAAATATGAAGGGGTATTTCGCCTGGCGAGAAATAGATGCCGGCTGACGCCGCGAACCGATTGATTTTGAGCGACTTCCCAGCGACATCCGTACGGTACAAGCCCACACTGGTGGCAAAATTCAGATATGAGGTCAGCCTGTAGCCGAACGAAGAGCCCGCCGAGTAGTACTGCGCATTGCCGACTGTCTGGGTCAACGCCTTCAGTTGCGATGCCCCTGCGTAAAAGCTAACCGACGCGGATCGGCTCACCGTGCGATTCACGGTTAAAGTCCCCGATGTGCGTTCGCTAGTCAGGTAGAAGCCATTTCCAGGCGCAATTCCACGGTTTCCGCTAATGGATATACCCCAGCGGCGGTAATTTCCATTCAGTGAAATGTGTCCTGAAAAGCCCTTGCTGTCTCCCGAAAAAATCTCCAATGCGGATCTCTGCCCGGTCAGTTGCGCGATGAACGGATCCACCGGCACGGATACCAGACGGTCCGTGTGCGCATGGTAGAATCCCGCGCCCAAACTGAGGGTCCAGACTTTGCTAATGGCCAGGCCGTACACGCCTTGCGGTGAGTAGTACTGCGTCTCGCCGTATCTGCCGGGGAAGTAGAAAGTTCCGTAGGTAAATGTAGCGCCTATCGTCTGTCTCCGGCTCAGCGAGTACTGAACGCTTCCACCTCCGCTAAATCCCCGCGAATCGACTAGCGACCTCGATCTCCTCTCCATGCCGAAGGCGCCGCCTTGTACCGCAAACGCAAGCCGTGCGCTCTTTTGAAACGTGAATCCCGTACCAATATTTCCTAGGTAGGTCCGCGTGTCGAAAACCTCTTCCTGCGGGGAGGGAAGATCCGGAATTGGTTCCGGCGAAAATCGCTCATTGGAGAAAATTAGGCTGCGATTGGTGGACTGTCCGTTAGCCCCGAAGAACCACATCACACGGCGCGAAATTTGTCGGGAATGCGTGAATGCGAGTGACTCCGACAGCCCTCGCGAGACATCTTTGCTTCTCGTCCAGGAATAGACAACATTCAAGTCCACGGATGTGGCCGAGCGTACACCCGTCTTATATCCCTGCACGCCGGCCGACGCGCTCACTCCGAGCCGATCCCTGAAATATACTGAGGGGCCAACGGTCGAGTCGGCTACCTGATTCAGGTTCGTGGTGTAGGTTCCGGCTGCGCCAGCGAAAACCGAAAAGCCGACCGGATTCGAGCCTGTCCGTCCCGACGGCCCGCCGTTCCGGCTCAGGATGGACGGTCCGCCGAAGCCCCCATACTGCCCAAACACTGGTAACGCCGCCGTCAAAACAAGAACACAAACCCGCGCTTTGTGATGTCTCAAATCGTTCTCCGTCCACAATCGGTGCGGCTTAGGCCCCCGCACTTGCTCCTCAAAGTCTGACGCCTGGAGATACACCTGTCAAGCAAGAATCGGCAAACAACCGACGAAACATGAGCGGGAAACATGAATTTTGGCCGACCGCCATCCACCGCGTTAGCATTAGGTTGCCATGCGTTTTCACACCGAATACCTCACATTTCGCACCCCCTCTCACCGGCAGTACATCAACATCACCCCGGAAGTCGAATCGGCCCTTCGCAAATCTGCCATCCGCGAGGGCATGATCCTCGTCTCGGCCATGCACATCACGGCCGGAGTCTGGGTGAACGACGCCGAGGATGGGCTTCTCGCCGACATCGATGAGTGGCTGGAAACCCTGGCCCCTTTCCGTCGCGACTACCAGCACCATCGAACGGGCGAAACCAATGGCGACTCGCATCTCAAGGCCCTGCTCGTCCACCATCAGGTCATTGTCCCGGTCACCGCGGGAAAGCTCGACTTTGGTCCCTGGCAGCAGGTCTATTACGCCGAATTCGACGGTGAGCGCCCGAAACGCGTCATCATAAAAGTCATGGGTGAATGACTGAAAGGATCTCCAACCGCACGTCATTCCCCTTGCAGGAGACACTATGCGAATCTTCATCGGTCTGATTCTGGGAGCCGCCGCCCTCGTCGCCGCGGACCTGAATGTGAAGCGGGTTGTTCTGTTCAAACACGGCGTCGGCTTCTTTGAACGCCAGGGTGAACTGGGCCCAGGCGAATCGGCCCGCCTCGATTTCAAGTCCGATGAGATGAACGACGTCTTGAAGTCGCTCACAGTGAATGTTCAGGGGAACGGGACGATTTCCGGACTCCGATACGACTCCGCCATACCCACCCAGAACAAGCTAGCCGAACTGCCCTTTCCCACCGGCGACCGCCAACCGCTTAGCTCGTTGCTCGATCATCTCCGCGGCAGCCAGTTGGAATTGCGCTTCGGCGCGCAGACTGTCGTCGGTACCATCGTCTCCGCCCGCCAGACCGTGACGAAGGAATCCGGCGAACGCGAGGTCGTCACCGTTCTCACCAACGACGGCGACATCCGAACGCTCGACCTCTCGGCCGCTTCCTCCGTCCGCTTCCTCGACGCCAAGCTCCAGCTCCAGTTCAAGGACTACCTCGCAACACTCCTTCAGAGCCGCTCCCGCGAGCGCCGCAGCGTGTACATCGATTCCACCGATTCCGGACGCCGCAACATCCTCGCCAGCTATATGTCGCCCATGCCCGTGTGGAAATCGAGCTACCGCCTCGTCTTTCCCGCTACCGGCGACCCCACGCTCGAAGGCTGGGCTATCGTCGACAACACCACTGAAGAGGATTGGACGGGCATACGCCTCGCTCTCGTCTCAGGCCGCCCCATTAGCTTCATAAGCCGCCTTTACGAACCCAAGTACATCCAGCGCCAAGTCGCCGAGCTCGCGGACGAAGGGGCGGCGCGGCCCGAGGTGCATGCGGGAGTTGTGGGTGGCGTGCCGGGCGGAATTGCCGCTGGCGTGGGCGGCTTCATGCCGCCGCAACCCAAGAAGGCCATGGCGCCCCCACCTCCCGCCGCAATGGCCCGCGAAATGGTCGCTCTCGATGCCGCAAGCCAGCGCCGCGAATTTGAGCCCAGCAACCTGAACGTCTCCACCGAGGGCCGCGAAGCCGGCGAGCTGTTCGAGTACGCCTTCTCACAGCCGGTGACGGTGAAGCGCGGCCAATCCGCCATGCTCCCCTTCCTGCAACAGAAGGTTAGCGCCCGCAAGTTGCTCATCTATTCCGACGAAAGCTCGGTCCATCCGCGCAGCGCCGCCGAAATCACCAACAACACCGGTAAGACGCTCGACGGAGGCCCGCTCACCATCTACGACGCCAACACTTACGCCGGCGAAGCTCTGATGGAAACCACCAAGGCCACTGACAAGCGCCTTATCAGCTACGCCGTCGATCTGGGCACGCGCATCACCACTGCCTTCGACTCCTCCGCCCAAACCGTGCGCGAGATCAAAGCCAGTCGCGGTTTCCTCACCACGCGCGCCGCTGTCCGCGAAACCAAGACCTTTACGATCAAGAATGTAGACGCCAAGGCTAAGACCCTCATCATCGAACACCCCGTGCGGTATGAGTACAAATTGATCGGCATGACCCCCACCGAGAAGACCCCCACGGCCTACCGCTTCCAGGTAGCCTTGCCCGCTGCTGCCGACACCAAGTTCGCCATCGAAGAGGAACGGTTACTGCAAGAGACGCACTCCATCACCAATCTGACGCCCGACTTCCTCGGTCAGTTCGTCAGCAATCGTTCGCTTTCCGCCGCCGCCCGTCAGCAGCTCCAAACCGTCCTCGACAAGAAACGCGAACTCGCCGAAACGCGCCGCTCCGAACAGGACTCCGGCAAGCAGATCGAAGAGCTGTTCCGCGATCAGCAGCGCATCCGCGAAAATCTGGCCGCTCTCAACCGCGTGACAGGCCAGCAGGAGCAGGTGCAGCGTTACTCGCGCGAGCTCGCCGATCAAGAAGCCAAGCTCACCGCACTGCGCGACCAGCAGGCCCAATTGCGGAAGCGCGCCGCTGCGCTAGAATCGGAAATCGCCGCGTTGATCGAGAAGATGGAGTTCTAACCGCGGCCCACCGCTTCTCATGAAACTGATTCGCTTTTCACACGGCGGGGCCGTTCATGCCGGCCTCGTCACCTCCTCGGGAATTGCCCCCGTCACTGAGATCAACGCCCGTACCGGCGGCAAGGCGCCCAACGACCTCCTGGAAATCATCCGCCAGGGTGTCGCGCCGCAGCTCAACGCCGAAGGTGTGTCTACGCTGCCCTTCGACAAGGTGCGTCCGTTGGTGCCGTTTCCCATTCCGCCGAAGATCTGGTGCATTGGCCTCAACTACCACTCGCACGCCGTCGACATCAATGCCGTGCAGCCCGAGGAGCCCGGCAGCTTCATGAAGCCTGCCTCGTGCATGTTTGAGCCCGGCGGCGACATCCTGCTGCCGCCCACCGACATCACCAATGACGTCGATGCCGAAGGCGAGCTCGGCGTCATTATCGGAAAACGCTGCCAGTATGTCCCCGCCGATCACGTGAAGGACGTCATCTTCGGCTACACCACCACGCTCGACCTCACCGCCCTCGACGTGCTCTCCAAAAACCCGCGTTACCTCACGCGCTCCAAAAGCTTCGATACCTTCTTCAGCTTCGGCCCCGTGATCGTCACCGCCGACGAGATAGCCGATATCGATGGGCTTGAAGTGATCACCGAACATAACGGAAGCGTGTTCTCTCGCGATTTTGTCCGCAATATGCGCACACGCCCGTTTGAACTGGTTCGATTCCATTCCGACTACCAGACGCTCCACCCCGGCGACCTGATCTCCACAGGCTGCCCCAAAGGCGCCCGCATCAAACCCGGCGACCGCGTCCGCGCCCGTATCGAAGGTGTCGGCACAATTGACGCCAGCGTGAAGCAGGGTGAGAAAAAGCCGGTTTACTAGGCCCGCGGCCGCGGTCTTCCAATGCGTTGCTCGCCGCGGCAAGCACAACAATTCCCAGTTTCCGCGCTTCAAGATTCTGCTGATGCTCGATGCTTCGGTCTCCCGTGACAAGAACCGCGAACCCCGCCGCCTCTGCTTTGCCGAGCAGCGCGCCGTTCTTCAAACCAGCCCACGACTGCTGCTGTACTGTGCGAACGTCGTGCCCGGCTAAGTGCCGGGCCAGTTGCCTGGGCAACTGCTCATCGAGGAGAATCAGCAAGCGCGCTCACCGCGTCGTGGGCAGCCTCCAGGGCGGCCATCACCTGCTCTCGCGAAACAGTCGGAAACGAATCGAGAAATTCGTCGATGCCGTGGTTCCGCTCGAGGTAATCGATGAGGTTGCGGAACGGCACGCTCGTGCCCACAAATACGGGCGTTCCGCCCAAAATCTCGGGATCGCTGTGAATAATGGCGGCTGTGGCCGGCATGTGAGCCTCTATAGCTCAATGGTAACGCGTCAGGCGAGCCGTGCGCCGCAGCCGGTCCGCCCCAATCCCCTTACTGCTGCGCCGCTTCGTCGGCGATGCGCTTTCGGAGCAGTTCCTTCGCCCGGCCAGCCAGTTCCCGGCAAGCTCCTGTGTCCACCATCGGATCCGGCATGACCTTCCGTTCGCGCGCCTCCAGCCGGTCCCACAAACCGGCGGCCTCGGGGTGCGCCGTCAGCAGGATGCCGCACTTCACATTGCTCAGGAAATCGATACCCTTCTCCAGATCCTGAATTCCATTCGGATATTTCGTGTTGTTCGTATACTTGAATCCCGGCGCGGAGACCGCGGTCGTGCTGTCCATGTAGACCATGTCCAAGCACCGGCCGCCCGCGCAGGACTGCCATGTCCAACTCGTTCCACCCGGTGTGTGTCCTGGCGTGAAGTACGCCGTGAGCGCAATTGGACCGACGGAGATGACCTCCCCATCCTTCACCGTCCGCACGTCCGCAACAGACGCAATCGGCAATAGGACGCCGAACTGCGGATCGTCCGGAGCGACACCGCCCTTCTTCATCACCGCAGCGCTCCATTTGCTGGCCGCCACGCGCGCTCCGCTCAGGCGCTGCAATTCCGCAATCCCGCCGGCATGATCGAAATGCACGTGCGAGTTGACGATGAGTTTCACGTCTTCAATTCGAAAACCGAGTGTTCGAATATTGGCGGCAATTTGCGATGCCGACTCTGGAAGCGCGCCATCGATCAGCACGTGCCCGGCGCCGGACGTGATTAGGATCGAACTCAACCCGCGCGGGCCAACGTAGTAGGTGTTTCCAAATATCACAAACGGCGCTTGGGGCGTGTTCCAAACTGCGCAGCTTTTGCAGGAGGGCGGCGGTTGCTGCGCGCCGGCCAGCGCCGCGCTTGCCAGCAGCAAGAGCAGCCCGTGGCGCGCATTACGAACCGGCAGGGCGCTTCTTCTTGGCTGCCTTGGCCTTGAGCCGCTCGGCTTCCTCGGCGGCGCGGAACTTCACGATGCGTCCGATCAGCGCCGCCGGAACCGGAGCGTCGAGCCGGAACCTCAGCGTGTGGCTCTTCACCTCAAACGGCGCACCTTCCTTGTCGAACTCGGCGAGCAGCGGCCTCGTCGCCGGGTAGAGCGAGTAATGCTCCTTCCAGCCCGCAAAATACACAACACGCCCCTCGCCGACTTTGTAACCGGCAATCTGGTAGGAGGTCACTTCTTCCGCGTTCGGCAGCGCTTTGCGAATCGCCTGCCGCACGCGCTCCAGCACTGGCCTCGCTGCCGCCGGCTGCGCCGCGATGTACTCGTCCACGGATTTGTAGTCGGTATTCGCCATCGTGGCTTAGCCTCGTTACTGCCCGTTGCTTAACTCCGCCACAATTTCCGCAGCCACCCGTCGTGCCCGCGCCACCTCGCCACGCTCGAAGCTGATTGCTCCCACGCGCGGGTGTCCGCCACCCCCATACCGCTCGCAAATTGTCGCGAGATTGTGCCGCGGTTCCTCGCGCGCCCACGGATTGGACCCTACGCTTACCTTCGTCCGGAAACTCGCGATCAGCACGCTCACGGTGTAAATCGACTGTGGAAACAGATGGTAGGGAATGAACTTGTTGTAGCCCTCCAGCCCGTCGTCCACCAGATCGAAAAACACTGCGTTGCCTTCCAACCGCGAGCGCTTGCGGATGATCTCGATCGAGGCCAGGTGCTGCTGATAGAGCGGCTCGAACAACGCCCGAACCTCGCTGCCCGCCGCGATATCTTCCAAACGCCGGTGTGTCATCTCGCGGATGATGTGGTGAATAATGTCCGAACCCTTGGCTCCTTCGATCACCAGCACCAGTTGTGCCGCGGGCAACTTCAGCGCCACGGCCTGTTCGGCGCTCTCATACTGGGCGCCATCGATAATATCGGCCCATCGCACCAGTTCGTCCAAATCGGGCGCGTGGAAATCGAACTTATCCCGCGCCACGTGCGAGATGAACTTCGTGCAGCTCTTGTAGGTGGGGTCGTAAAAATGGTGATGCGCGTTCGCCGTGCGGAACTGCTCGGCATCTTCGTGCGTAAGAAACGCGCTCTGATGATGGTCGAACCACCACGTCAGCCGCGGGTTCGGCGAATACTTGAAATCGACAATCGCGTTCTCGTCCCCGTCGAACAACTCGTCTTCGAACAGTTGCGATGCCTTGTGCATCATCCCCGTATAGGAATAACGCGCCCCCGGATAGAACTTCTCGCGAGTAAACCGGGTGAAATAAGCGGCCGACGCCGCACCGTCGAAACAGTGGTCGTGATAGAGAACGCGTACGTGCTTGGCCATTTGCCTACTGGAAAACTCACTAGATTGACTCATTGGAGGGGGAAAAAGCAAGTGCCGCGCGCGGAGGGTACGCGAATTCACAAATCAAAGGCGGGTTCTGAGCAAAGTCGCTGAAGCGAATCCACAGCGGACTGACGAGGAAATATACGATACCCGGCCACGAAAGGCGCTCAGGCCCGTCGGGCCATGCCCGAAAGTAAATCTCCTGGTATCGCGCCAGTTCCGCGCCGCTCAACTCGCGTGCCGTCCCCTCGTACTGAACAGTCTGTTCGGCGTCCCACCCGATCACAAACGAACACCTCGGACGTTCTACCAGGTTTGGGTACTTGCGCGTGGAAGTTACGGTATCGAAGATGAGCTCCAACTCTGGTGTCACCGCGTAACCAACGAGTGCCGACTGCGCCTCGCCTTGCGGGCCGATGCTCGACAGCACGCCCAAACGCCGGCCCGCCAGGTATGCGCACAACTCCTCGTTGCTCATGGACGCTCCGGGAAATACCGTCCAATCGTCGCCAGCGATGGTTTCGGCGTCACCAATGAAACACAAAACATCAGAAGCGCCGAAACCACGGTCATCGGCAGCACTGGCAAAAAGCCCGCCACCGCCGTCCCCGTCGCCGTCCGTTGCAGCAAAGCCACGCCGCCCAGCGAGAGATAGGTCACCGGCGGACCCTGCGGCGCGGGCGTGGCTACCTGGAACCAGGCGATCCCCAGCACCGTTGCCAACACCCACAAGGTACTGGCCAGGGCGCCGAGCTTTGTGCTTCCCCGCCAATACAGCGCGCCTGCAAATAACGGCACGAGCGCCGAAAATCCCGCGAAGGCATACTGGCCCGCCAACTCAAAAATTCCCGCCGGTACACGCAGCGCGATGATGTACGCCAGCGCCGTCACCACGAAAATGAATATGCGTCCGGTGAGAATCTGCGCCTGCTCGCCATGGCGCTCGGCATGTCCATACCAGGCGAAAATGTCCTCGGTGAACATCGTCGATAGCGCGAGTATCTGCGAGTCCGAAGCCATTACGGCCGCCATAATGCCCGCCCCCAGCAGTCCCGCCAGCCATACTGGCGCATAGTGGTTCAGCAGCAGCACCAGCACATCGTCGCCCGACGCACGCGCCCGCACTTGCCGCAGCGTCTCCGGCGGCATCCGGCCCGCCTCGCTCGCCAGCAGCGCCCGCGCCGACTGCTTCTCGCGAATTTGTGGAATGTCCTTCGCGCTATTCGCCGCCACTCCCAAAAATACGCAGGGGAGCCAGATCAGCAAAATACACACCGGATAGAGAATCACGGTTCGCTTGAACTGAGTCATCTTTTTCGCGGTCATGCAGAAAATGCTGATGTGCGGAAACGCAATCGCCGATAGTGGCATGAACGTGTAGCTGAAGAAGACGGCTGTTGGAATTCGTTCGCGCGTCAGCAGCGGGGACAGCATGGGATCGGCCAGCATCGACGTCACAGCCTGCTCAAATCCCCCCATCCCGCGTCCGATCACGACCACCGCCACCGCGCCGAACGAGAGGAACAACAGCGTCTGAAACGTGTTCACCCACGCCGTGCCGCGCATCCCACCAAAGATCACGTAGCTCATGATCACCATTGCCACCAGCGCGCTTCCCGCCCAGTACGGAATTGTGCCGCCCGAGAGCGTCCGCAGCACCGTCCCCCCTCCGATCATGCCGATCAAAATGTAAGGCAGGAGCAACGTCGCCTGCAGCAGGAAGATCAACGTGCCGGTGTGGTTGCACTCCCAACGGTCGCGAAAAATTTGCACCGGTGTGAAGTGCCCGAACCGCCGTCCCACCGACCACAACCGCGTTCCCAGCGTCAACAACAGTAATGGGACGATCAGCGCTGACGACGATGCCATGAGCCCATACGTAACAATTCCGTTTGAGAACGCATGGCCCGACGAACCCAGAATCGCAAACGCCGTCATGTGTGTTCCGAACAGGGAGAACAAAAAGACAAACCCGCCGATTGATCGCCCCGCCAGGAAAAAATCCTCGGCCGCGTGCCCGCCTGCCCTATGTCCTGCTCGACGGAACGCAAAGATTCCGATGTAGAGCACGGCCATCAAATAAACGCCGACGAAAATAGCGGCCGTCACGCGCCGCGCTCCTCATCCGGGCTCTTGTCTAGCTGCGACGGCCACGCCACTTTCACCAGTACGGCCATCCAAACCGCGGCGCCGATTGTGTACATTGCGTGATAAGCCAGTCCAATCGGCAGGTAACCGAAAATCAGGGGATACGCCGTACGCCAGTTCCAGTAGTCCTGGTGTAGGAGGAACAAGATCAGCGTGAGGGCTGCCAGAAGCGCGCCGCGTGCGTCCATAGTGTTGTGTGTGAAAGTAACCATTATGGACTGGGGAGCGCCGAGAAAGGTTACAGGATAGGGAATGAGATTGCTTTTAATGAACAACTTGCCGCGACTGACGCTGATTGGCCTGCTTTCGTGCGCCCTTGCGACGATAGGAACAGTGTCGGCTCAAACCGCCAGTTCCCTTACCGGGCATGCGCGCTCCTCGGACGGCAAATTTCTTTCGGGCGTCAAGGTCGTCGTGCAAAACTCCGGCACCGCCGCGCGCCGCGAAGCATTCACCGGTCAAGACGGCCGTTATGTCTTTGCCGCACTCGCTCCGGGCCAATACGAGCTTCGTGCGGAAGCCAACGGATTCCGCCTTCTTAAGCGCACGGGCATTCATCTCACTGTCGGAGAAACCGCGGTCCTCGATCTCACGATGGAGCTTGGCGCCCTGGAGCAGGAGATTACCGTCACCGGCCTTGCCCCGCTTGTCAATACCAAGACGAGCGAGCTCAGTTACCTCGTCGAAGAAGGCGCCATCCAGACGCTGCCGCTCAATGGCCGCAACTACACCGATCTCGCCCTTCTACAGCCAGGCGTCGTCGCCTATCCGCATCGTGACGGTGGCTCGGCGGTGGCGCATGGACTCGGCGTGAGCATGAATGGCCAGGACTACCGTTCGAACGTCTATCTTCTGGACGGCACGCCGATGAACGATTTCACCAACGGGCCGGCAGGCAGCGCCGCTTCGACGGTGCTGGGTATGGAGACCATTCGCGAGTTCCGCGTCGAGACGAACGTCTATTCGGCCGAGTTCGGCCGCAACTCCGGCGGTCAAATCAACGCCCTCACGAAGTCTGGGACCAACAGCCTGCACGGCAGTGTTTACGCGTACCATCGCAATGACAACCTCGACGCGCGCAACTTCTTCGATCTGAGGGGTCGGCCCGAGTTCAAGCGCAACCAGTATGGTGTCTCCGTGGGTGGTCCAATAAAACGCGATCGCTCGTTTTTGTTTGCAGGTTACGAGGGCCTCCGCGAACGCCTGGGCCGGACCGTCAATTCGGTCGTTCCGGACCAGAACGCGCACAACGGGCTGGTTCCTAACCCAGCCGCGCCTGGCCAACTGCTGAATGTGGGCGTGGCCGAGGCTGTCCGGCCGTATCTCAACGAGATGCCGATTCCCAATGCGGGCGACCTGGGCACAGGAGTGGGCCGCTACACTTTCGGATTTGGCCAGACCTTGCGCCAGGATTTCGGCCAGATCCGCTATGACCACAACTTCGGCGACAACAGCCAGTTCTTCGCGCGCTATACGGTAGACGATGCCTCTCAACGCCTGCCGGTGGAATTTCCGCAGTTCCCCCGTTTCTTCCAATCGCGCAATCAGTTCGTCACAGCCGAATATACGCGATCCTTCAGCGCGACAACACTCAACACACTTCGAGTCGGCTTCAGCCGCACGCGCATCGGTCAGGACGTGGAGGCGAATACGGCAACGCGACTTCAACCGTTCGTCAGCACGCGCGCCTTAGTGGGCAACATCGATATTACCGGTGTCTCGCGTTTCGGCCCGCAGGGCTCGGTAAATCTGCGCCTCACGCAGAACCTGTACACGGTGGAAGACCACGTGTCGTTTATCCGCGGCCGGCACACCTTGAAGGTCGGAGGCCTCATCGAGCGCTATCAGGACAACATGTCCAACCCGACGTTCTCGCTGGGCATTTACACATTCGCCGACGTCCGGGCGTTCCTCGAAAACCGTCCGCAGCGTTTCCTCGGCCTTGGTCCCGAGGGAGCCATCGACCGTTACTGGCGTTTCACGCTCTTTGGCGGATTCATTCATGATTCCTGGGCCGTCACGCCGCGTCTGACGCTCAACATGGGGCTGCGCTATGAGACCACGACGATGCCGGTCGACATCTACGGCCGCGACTCCGCACTGCCCAATCTGCTCGATCCAGCGCCGACGACTGGCCGCCTCTATAGCGGGCCTCCGCGCAAGAACTTCGCTCCCCGTTTCGGCTTCGCCTGGGATCCGTTCGGTACAGGCCGCACCAGCATCCGCGGCGGCGCGGGCATTTTTGTAAACACGAATAATCAGCAGAACCTCATCGTCACCGTCACCAATCCGCCTGCCACTCCGCGTTACGTCATCACGACAAACGTCACGTTCCCCAACCCACCGTTTGAACGCGGCGTGGGCAACACGATGCGCCCCATTGAATGGAACATCAAGAATCCCAACATCTACATGTGGAATTTAAATGTCCAGCAGCAGTTGCCGGCGCAGTTTCTGCTCACGTTCGGCTATGCCGGTACGCGCGGCGTTCACCTGTGGCGCAATACTGATATCAACACGCCAGAGCCCACTCGCCAGAGCGACGGCACGCTGTTTTGGGCGGCTGGGCTGCCACGGCCCAACCGCAATTTCTCCACCATCGAGTTGAAGAAGAGCGACGGCAACAGTTGGTACAACGCTATGGTGTTCGAAGTGCGGCGCCGTTGGAGCCACGGGTTTAACTTCCAGTCGAGCTACACATTCTCCCGGAACATCGACACCACGCAATCCTCGACGTTCTTCTCCGACTCGACGAACAGCATGATTTCGGCCATGCCCGAGTACGCGGGCTTCTCCTACAACAAGGGCCTCGCCGACTTCCATGCCAAGCACAATTGGCTTCTGAATTTCGCCTGGGAGTTGCCGTTCGCCAAGAATCTTACCGGCGTTTCGCGCACGATCCTGCATGGATGGCAGCTTGCTGGCATTCACAACCTACGCAGCGGCTCACCGTTGACACTTTTCGTGCAAGCCAACCGCTCGCGCTCGCAGTGGAACCCGTCCATCGGCCCTGGCCTTGGACTGGATCGCCCGAGCATGGCTGCGGGCTTTACGCACGAGAGCGCCATCCTCGGTTCGCCTGATCAGTGGTTCAATCCCGCCGCCTTCCGCTTGCAGCCCGCCGGCACGCTCGGCGACCTGGGTCGCGGCGCGCTCATCGGTCCTA